>JAFAJU010000594.1 GCA_019236035.1 Verrucomicrobiota bacterium
TTGGGAACCCGGCTTTCCAGACACACTTGTACGGCCGGGCCAGGGCTCCTATCACACGACGAATGAAGAACGGCAAAAGGGACAGCAGGTGATTTTGCGGACGCGGCAGACCTCAATACTTCAGGATCTTCGCCAGAAACTGCCGCGTTATCTCCGACTGCGGGTTATCCAGTACCTGCGAAGGTGGACCACACTCTAAAATTTGGCCGCCACTCAAAAGCGCGATCTGATCGGCAATCCGATGAGCAAAACCCATCTGGTGCGTCACCAACACCAGATCTCGTCCCTCTTTCCGGAGCTCTTCAATCACTTCCAATACTTCGGCCGTCATTTCCGGATCGAGGGCGGAGGTTGGCTCATCGAAAAGTAGGAGTTTTGGTTTGATGGAAATTGCGCGTGCGATGGCGACGCGTTGCCGTTGGCCGCCTGACAACTGCGCTGGTGGCTTGTGGCTATGCTCCGATAGTTGAAAACGTGCGAGGATTTCTTCGGCGACGTGTCGCGCCTCACCCGCCTTGTATTGATGTACCTTTTCGAGAGGTAGAGTGATGTTCTGCAGGGCTGTCAAATGAGGAAAGAGGTTAAACGCTTGAAATACGGTGCCGATCGATCGCCGATGCGCCATCAGCTCCTTTTCTCGGTAAACGATTTCCTGGTCGTTGAGCTGCAGTCTGCCACTGTCCGGTTTTTCCAGGCCCGCAATAATGCGCAGGAGCGTTGATTTGCCGCCCCCGGAAGGGCCAATCAATGCGAGCGTGTGGACCTGCTCCAGATTCATGTTCACATTCCGCAGGACAGTCTGGTGGCCGAAGGATTTGCACAGATCCGTAGCTTCAAGTTTCATAGCGGGTGCGCTTCTCGAGCCATTGTGTCCATAGTGTTATGGGCAAGGTCAGGACGAGATATCCGATGGCTAACGGGATGTAACATTCAAAATTACTGTACGTCAAAGCGGAAACCTGCTGCGCGTTCCAGGTAAATTCTTCGATCGAAATCACTGAGAGCAGTGAGGAATCTTTGATTAGATTGGCGAACATGCCGGCCAGTGCCGGCAGGATCACCCGGATCGCCTGCGGAAAAATCACGTACCGATACGTTTGGAATCTGGTAAGGCCAATAGCTCGGGCAGATTCCAATTGAGATGCACCAACGCTCTCAATTCCGCCGCGAATAATCTCACTAATGAACGCGCCAGAGAATAGAGACAATGTCAAAAGTCCAACGGTAAAGCGGTCCTGAAAGTGAAAAGCGTCCGCTACCACGTAGAAAGCGAACGAAACCTGGACCAGCAATGGCGTACCACGGACAAGTTCCACATACAAACGGCTCAATGCGCGCAATACCAGAAAGCCCGACCTCCTGGCCAAGGCCGCCAGCATGCCGATCAGCGTGCTCAAGACCAGCGCAAGCGAGGCTATCTTCAGAGTGTTCCACCAACCTCGCCAAAAAAAACCGCTGTAGCCTCCCACTGTTTGCCAATTCCAATTGTAGCTGAGCTGGCTGAAGGAAAAAAAGCAGACCAGCGTCAGCAGCAAAAAAGCAAGTACCCAATTCAGAGAGAGGATTTGCCAAGCTATTGGTTTCGCCCGGTCGTCTGGTGAAATCCAGAACCAGCTTTGTACGGTGCGTGTCATCACGAGTCAGGAGAGATACTCGCGTTGATTTTATGAAGACAATCCAATAGGTATGGCACGAGCTGTTTCTTTCGTGAGACCACGTTGTTTAGCTCGAAAAGGTTCGGAGCGAGCCTCGGGTAAGTGATGATGTCCAGGAACTCGGCCGGAGCTGAAATTAAAAGCAGCGAGTTTTGAGTGTTTACGTCGGTAATCAGCAGTGCGGCAAAATAGTTTCCCTGTTTTGAGCGATAGGCTTCTAATTCGTCGAGTAGACTGTCCTGCTTCTCATAATAATGCGAGAATCCCAATTCCTCGATCTGGGAAACACTGAACCCGTAACCGTCTTCGGAATAGTCTTTGCAATCCGCTAAGATGACTTCTTTAGGGCGTAAGGTCAGGAGGGGTGAACCTACCGCGAAAATACTTTCGGCCAGATGGGCCGGTTCTATCCCGGCGATTTTACTAAGGTTTCCGAGTACCTTAGCATCGATCGGAGTGGCCGTCGGCGACGTAAGGTTGAGCGTGTCGGAGATAAGCCCAGCCATCAAGAGCCCAGCGATTGGGCGATCGATGACCATCCCGTGTTGATCGTAAGATAATGCTACCAATGTACTGGTGGAGCCTACCGGGTTATTCCAGAAAAGAATCGGGATATCAGTGTTGAAGCTAGCCAACCGGTGGTGGTCCAGCACCTCGATGATCTCGAGCTCCCCTGCTCCTTTAACGGCCTGTCCGAGTTCGTTGTGGTCCACCAGGATCAGTCGGCGCGGGATCGGTTTGATAAAGTCGCTCTTCAATAGAATGCCGACCAGATGCTTGTCACCATCCAAAATCGGAAAAACATATTCCGACGAGGCGGCTGCCACATGCCGAGCCGACCTCAAGGACGTTTCAGGCGAGAAGCTCGTGAACTTTGGCTCGATCATCGAGTCAATTTTTGCGGCACCACGGGCTAGTAAAACCGTGGTGGCAGTATCATACCGGCTGGATAAGAGGCGCACGCCGCTCTGTTTGGCGGCCGCTCTGACTTTGGCTGAGAGGTCCATTCCTCCCGTGATCACGACGGCGAGAACGTTGGCCTCAATCGCATCCAGTTGAATGTCCTCTCGATCTCCGACGAAGACCATCACCTCTTGCCGCTGAGATTTTTGGAGTCTTTCGCCAAAGGAGGCTCGGCTCATCGCTGCGACCATTAATATGACTTTTCTCTGGCTCTCGTCAGTCTCCCCGAAAATAAGCTGTCCATCGAAAGACTGAGCGATATCCGAAATTGACCCGAATACTTCGCGCGAATGTGGCGCTTCCTGGCGGCCAGGAAAAAGGTACTGACTAAGCATCCAACCGGAGAGCAACCCAAGGCAGCGATTATCAGCATCCACGACCGGCAAACCACGAATGCGCTTTTTTTCGATCGAGTCCATCGCTTGACAAATCGAGGAATGGTGGTCCAAGGAGATCACCTGGGTGTCCATGACATCGCTCACCGTGGGCGAGACGTCGCTCAAGAACTTCGGAGCGGTAACTCCAAACTTATGCAATACGAGGTCGATCCGTTCGTTCGTGTTGCCGGCTCGAGCCGCCACGACGTCGGTGAGGCCCAGTTTACGCTTCAGCTCGGCGTAGGCGACTGCCGAACAGATTGAATCCATGTCGGGATTTCTATGGCCGATAACAATTGTCTGCATTTGCTGCACCTCGGTTTTGGGATCTCAAAGCAATTGGGACCTCAAACAGAGCCGGTTTCAATATAAATCCACGGTTTAGACGGTTTAGTGTACAGCACCGCAGAATATGGTGATATCGTTGATCGCGGACACGCGCTGCGCGGCCGGGGCAGCGCGTCCAGATCACGAGAACGCGCACGCTCCGACTCCGCGCAACGCGGGAGTAGCGAGTAAAGTTGACTGACCGGTAAAATCCTTAAATTATTATTTGAATTCGGTGCCAGGTTAGGGAATGGTTACCCTCGTTAATTTTTACGGATTGTTCTGGGGGGAACAGCAGCCCTTCGTATCCAGCGGATGCGGGGGGCTGTACTTTTTGTAGAGATGGATCGCAAGAAGCATCTATTTCCTATAGTTCTTCTCCTGGTCGCACTGCTCCTGGTTTTTACAGGAAAGATGCTGTTTGATCAGGTGACCTCCTGGCCGGCTCGAATGATCAATTCCGCTTCCGATCAGGCTTCCGCACAAGTTCGGAAGATTCGCGACGCTTTCGTCGACCTCTTCGAATTACAGCCCAAAATCACCGTCAATCAGGAGGTCATGTACGATCAGGCCAAGACTGCGCCCGAACTCGCGATCCTCAGCCGGGACATCGTCGTCACCCGCGATGCCGCGCAAACATGGCTGGGGAGTACCAAAACAATTCGCATCCACGCGACTTATCGCGTGAAGGCAGGGTTCGACCTGGCTCAAAAACTTGAAGTCAAAGTCTCAGACCGCGAGGTCGACATTAAAATTCCCAAGGCCAAAATCCTCAGCGTCGAGCCTCTTTCGGTTGTTGTCGAAGAACTCAGAGACGGTCTGTGGAACAAGATCCAGCCCCAAGATGTTGACCGCGAGTTAGCAAGAATGCAGGAACTTGCGCGAGCAAAAGCAGGCTCTCTACCAGATGACGCCGAGCAATCGTTCGAGCGTCTTGTATCACAAAAACTGGGTGATCTAAATGTGCACATAGAGATTCACTCGGATGCTAGTGTCACCCCGGCGAAATAACCTGTCCTTAGCCTGCATCGCTCAAAATCTCTAAGGATTTGTGAGCGATGCAGGCTAATGACATTTGCAAACAAGATCACGATCGTCCGCATCTGCCTCATCCCGGCTTTTGCCTTCTATACATGGCAGTACGGAGCGACTGTTGTGAACGGTCGTCCAGAAGAAACGATACGCTTGATTGCCACTTTGCTCTTCGTTCTGGCCGCTGCCATGGATGGATTGGACGGATTTATCGCGCGGCGCTTCAACCAGCGCAGCCGGCTTGGAGCGATTTTAGATCCCATAGCCGACAAAGGCTTGGTGTTCACCGCCATCCTCGTACTTGCCCTGACCAACTGGTCTGACAGCTTTCCAATTTGGTTCCCGATCGCCGTCATTGGTCGCGACGCCATCCTGGCGATCGGTTTTCTGCTTCTGTCGAAATCAATCGGACGCGTCGATATTCGTCCCAGCAAAATCGGCAAGGCCGCGACATTGTTGCAGATCGCCTCGATTCTGTGCCTGATGCTCGGTATCGCACGGACAGGCCAAATTTATCTCATCGCACTCGCGACTCTATTTACGGTTGCCTCCGGACTGGGTTATGTCGCAGACGGGCTTCGCCAGGCTCGCGAAGCTTCCCATACCCACAGATAAATTCCGGAATTGAAGCACTCACCCGCGCGGAACTGTTATGGTAATGCCATTCTAGTTGACTCATGCGAAAATTGCCCACGGTAGCAATAGTAGGACGTCCGAACGTTGGGAAATCCGCGCTCTTTAACCGCCTGATCCAAAAGCGCGTCGCCATCGTTCATGATCAACCGGGTGTGACCCGGGACCGCCTCGTAGCCGATTGTCGCCTCGGTTCCCACCCATTCACAGTTGTAGATACTGGGGGAATTGAGAGCTCCATCGACGATGATTTCGACGAACGGGTGCGATTGGAAGCCAATCTGGCAATGGATATGGCCGACGTGATTATTCTCGTCGGCGATTCCAAAGATGGCGTCACCCCCGTCGACCGATCTCTGGCCAAGCAACTTCGGGCAACCCGCAAACCAGTCATTGTCGCCGTTAACAAGATAGACCATCCTAAGCAAGAGTTGGCCGAAGCTGAGTTTGCCTCCCTGGGCTTTGCAGAGATCGCTCCGATTAGCGCAGCTCACGGCCGCGGAATCAGCGAACTGTTGGCTCAAATCGAGAGACATTTGCCTCGATTTGCTCCCGATGAACAACAAGTCGTTACACCTCCCTCTCTCAAACTTGCTATCGTCGGACGTCCGAATGTTGGTAAATCGTCGCTAATTAATGCGATCTTGCAGAATCGGCGCATCATCGTCAGCGACGTTGCAGGGACAACTCGCGATGCCGTCGATGTACCGTATGAACGCGCTGGAAAGGCTTACGTCCTGATCGATACCGCTGGAATCCGCCCTCGCGGCAAACAGAACACTTCTGTTGAAATCTTCAGTGTCATGCGTTCGGAGAAAAGCATCGCCCGCGCCGACATTTGCATCTTGGTTGTGGACGCCCAGGATGGTGTGACTTCGCAGGACAAAAAGATTGCAGGTTTGATTCAGGCCAATCACAAACCGTGCATTGTTGTCGTCAACAAGCTCGATCTGGTCAAGCCGCCGGCTCGCGTGCGCGATTTCTTCGACACGGTCCTGGGGCAAACGCGTGCCAACCTTTTTTTCCTAAGTTACGCCCCGATTGATATCGTCTCGGCCTATACCGGTGAAAATCTCGATCGCCTTTTCGCAAGTATCGAGAAGATTCAAAAGCACGCGGCACGATCTATTGGAACCGGGCCGTTAAATCGCCTGCTGCAGGAAGCGATGGCAGCAAATCCCCCGCCGGTCCGTGGAACTAAGCGTTTCAAGCTACTTTATGCCACCCAGATCGACAAAACGTCTGAGCAGGGCGTTGCTCCCCCAGCTTTTATGCTCTTCGTGAATTATCCGGAGTTGTTGACAGACGTTTATCGGCGCTACCTGGAGTCGCGAATTCGCGAACAGAATGCCTACTACGGCCTACCGATTATATTTCGCCTCAGATCCCGACATTAATAGAACGGCGTAAAGGCGGCAGGCGGCTCGCCGCCTGCCGCCTTTACGCCGTTCTTAGTATTTCCAAAATCCGGTGCCGGCACCCGATCAGGCGTTTGTAGCGCAGCGTTTCCAAAGGCATGGTTTCCAGATTTTCCGCCAACAGTCGGGCTGCCTCCGGCACCCTACGAACAGAATCGAGCGCAACGTGATAGATCCGGATACCGAAGATTACCCGAAGCTCATCAAGCGCCATAAGCGCCTGCCATTCCACACGCAGAAAAGTCTCGGCTGGATCGCAATCCGATGCGATTTCGACGATGTCATCTCGCGGATGCTGATTCATTTGACTGGAACTCGTCAAACCCCAGTTCGTCCGCTGGTAGCATTCTTCCAGTCTTAGATCAGCAATAAAATGGGCCACCGCCGAGCCGAGCTGCAAATTCAATCCGGGTACCGGCGCATGCAGAATCGACACCGAGCTATGTTGTTTCTGCGTTAGACTCCAGCCCGTCGGGAAACAGACACATCCGCCCTTGACCTCGATGGACTTTCCGCGGTGCAACAAGACGAAATCTGGTTCCCAGATTTCGCCAAGTTGTCGAAACGTCTGCGCGTCGCTCACTTGCGCCCAAGAGCCGGCGAATCGTATCAGCGCGTCGATGTCCGCGCCGTTTGTCGGCTCACTCAGGAAGTCTTGTGAACGCGCGTCCAGTAAAACAGTCCGCTGTTGCAGCATATCGGCTAACCCGAAATTCGAGAAGAATTCTTCGGGCCGCAGTCGTTTTAGCGCCATCCGGGCTCGGTAACCGCCGCGGCTGAACAGTCCTTCCAACGCCAGATCTTTGGGCAGACGCGTTGCTCCCCTCGGTTCCGTCGCACTCACTGCTAGTGTCCTGTCCCCGAAAATAGCATGCCTTTCGCCGCACACTAGTTTGACGGTGGTAGCGGCGGTTTAGTTGCGCCGGCCTGGCTCAACTTCGAATCGACACCAGAAGCCAGCAGACCGACCAGCGTCTCATTGGCTTGATCCGGGATAAGTGTAATCTCGGCGTTCGCTTTGATCAGTCGTTCGACCTCCAAAGTCTCAAAAACTGCATTCAAGACGTCAGGATCCTGTCCAATTTCTCGAAGCGCCTGGCCAATCATCTGCGGACGAACCGACCGAGCCTTCGCGAACTCTGTCGCGGCCTGTCGCTCCGCAGAGCTGGTAATAATGTCTACCTGGTTTGTTCCGGCCTGCCGGATAGCCGATGTCACTTGTCGCAACCGGTTCACCACTTTCTGTTCGATCTGGCGTATCATCAGACTATCCCGGAAATTTACTTTGCGAATGTAGATCGAGCCCAACTGGTAACCCCACTCCTCTGCTTTTGGTGACACCTCGCTCCGGACCGTGTGACTCATCGAATGACGGCTTTCGAGCATGTCGTGCAACGGCAAGTTGCTTAGACAGCGAACGGTTGCGTTGGCCACATTGGCGCGCAAAGATCCCCGCGGATCAACATTCTTGAAGAGAAAATCGATCGGATGCTTTACGCGCATTTCGTGCCAGACACCAACTCCCATCGGCGTGCCCTCTTCGGTATTCACAGGATTGCTCCGGAGGTACTCCTGATCCAGACGCGTGTCGATCTCGTGTACTCGTC
>JAFAJU010000006.1 GCA_019236035.1 Verrucomicrobiota bacterium
ACACGTCGAGGTTTCTGACGTTGAGCGCGTTGTCTTCGATGAAAGCGCGGCGCGGTTCGACCACGTCGCCCATCAAAATAGTAAACATCTTGTCGGCTTCGCCGGCGTTGTTCTCGTTCAATTCGACTCGCAGAAGTTTGCGGCGAACCGGGTCCATGGTGGTCGTGAACAACTCCTTTGCGTTCATTTCACCAAGACCTTTGAACCGTTTGATTTGAACTCCCCGACGGCCAATTTCTTTTATCGCATCGAGAATCTTCGGAATCGAGAACAGCGGCGTAACGTTCGTCCGGTCTCCTTCTCCCTCGATGAGTTCGACGATCGGCTCGTCGCGGGCAGAATAATGATCAATCGTCATGCCGCGTTTTTCGAGTTCCTGAAAAACTTTCGCAACCGCATTCGACTCGTGGAGCTCGACCCTTCGCGCCCTGCGCCGCAGATGCGGAGCCAGACTGGCGCTCCCGTTGGTGTTGGCAGCGGAAACACCGGTTGGCGACGGGCTATCGCCATTGTCGCCGACAGCCTCTTCCTCATACAGGTTAAGATCAAGGTTTTGGCCGGCAAAATCACGCAGCGCGCTCTCGTCGTGGAAATATTTTACGTACTCGTTGTTTCCCTCCCGCACTTTCACCAGATACTCGGGAAGCGCTCCCGACATCGGCTCCCGGTGAGATAAATACTCTTCAAAGTCTCCGCCATGCCGTCGAATTGAATCGCTCAGCTTCGATAATCTTTCGAGCAAATCGAGAACCTCACCTAGCTGTTCCTTTGTGAACTCGCGACCGTCCGCCAAGTGCTTCAATTGCACCTCCTCAGCTCCCAAGGAAATAAGTATCTTGTTCAGCTGGGAGTCGTCGTCGACGTATTCTTCCCGCTTCTTCCTTTTTATCTGATAGAGCGGCGGTTGTGCGATGTAGATGTGACCGCGTCGGACGAGTTCCGGCATCTGGCGATAGAAGAAGGTGAGCAGCAGCGTGCGGATGTGGGAGCCATCCACATCGGCATCGGTCATGATGATAATTCGGCCGTATCGCAGCTTGTCGAGGTTGAAAGATCCTTCGCCGTCGCCCTCTCCGATCCCGGTGCCGATGGCGGTGATCATCGTCTGGATTTCCTGGTTCTGCAGCACCTTGTCTAGCCGGGCCTTCTCGACATTGAGAAGCTTGCCGCGGATCGGGAGAATGGCTTGGAACCTGCGGTCACGTCCCTGCTTGGCAGAGCCGCCGGCGGAGTCCCCTTCCACAATGTAGAGCTCGGTCAGGGCAGCATCGCGTTCGGAGCAGTCGGCGAGTTTACCGGGTAATCCGCCACCCGTAAGTGCGCTCTTTCGCACCGCCTCTCTCGCTTTTCTGGCGGCTTCCCGGGCACGCGCAGCCATCAGGCACTTGTCGATAACTTTTTTCGCGATGCTCGGATTTTCTTCGCAAAATCGACTCAGACCCTCGTAGATGATAGATTGAACAACCGGCTTGATCTCGTTATTGACCAGCTTTCCCTTTGTCTGGGAGCTGAACCGCGGGTTAGTCAGCTTAACGCTCAATACGCCAACGAGGCCTTCCCGCAGATCGTCTCCGGTGAGATCAGGATCTTTTTCCTTCACCAGATTGTTGGCCTTCGCATAATTCTTGATCGCGTTGGTCAGCCCGGTCTTGAACCCCTCCAGATGCATTCCACCGTCGCTGTTGGCGATCGAATTGGCAAAACACTGGATATACTCCGAGTAGGCGTCGGTGTATTGGAGAACGATGTCGACGTAGCAAACCTCCATTTTATCGTCGACTTGGAACTCTCGCATCCCGCCTATGATGATCGGTTCGGAATGAATGAGCTGTTTGGTCTTACCCAGTTCCTTGACGTACTCTCGTATCCCCTCCTTATAAACGAAGGTCTCTTTTCGGCGCGATTCCGTGCGTTCATCGGTCAGATGAATCTCCAAACCGTTGTTCAGAAACGCGAGCTCGCGCAGCCGGGTCGCCAGGATGTCAAACTTGAACTCAGTCGTGATGGTAAATATTTCGGGGTCCGGCAAAAATGTGATGAGCGTGCCGGAATGCTTCTTGTTTTGGACCTCGCCAATGACTTCGAGTTTGCGCGTTGTTTTGCCGCGAGAAAAAGCGATCAGGTAGACTTTACCGTCGCGGGTAACCTCAGCCTTGAACCATTCCGACAGAGCATTAACGCATTTCGCACCGACTCCGTGGAGGCCGCCGGAGAACTTGTAAGCGCCCTGGCCAAATTTGCCGCCGGCATGGAGGTTGGTAAGAACCAGTTCGATGGCCGGCATCTGAAACTTCGGATGCATCTCGACCGGAATCCCGCGCCCGTTGTCGCGAACAGAGACTGACCCATCGATGTGAATCGTTACCTCGATCTTCGAGCAGAAACCGGCGAGATGTTCGTCGATCGAATTGTCCACGACTTCAAATACGCAGTGGTGGAGCCCGCGCTCGTCCGGATCTCCAATATACATACCAGGCCGTTTCCGAACGGCCTCCAAACCTTCTAGTTTGTCAATTTGCGCCGCGCCGTAATTCGAATTTTCAGACATATCGGAGAGACAGGTCTGAACTAATGGAAGAGACCTGGTAACTGCTGAGTTCAACTTTAATAGTAGGTCTAGAGGAAACGATTTGCAAGCAATCAACGGACCCAAGTTGTTGTGGACCTGCTGCTGCACTACCCCATATTTTGGGCTTTGCGGGCAAGGCTCGACCTCCCTTTTGGCTTCTTTTTTTTGTGGATTTTTTCCTTTTTCTTTGAATCCGATACGGGCGTCCACCAGCGCTCTGGTCAAGATCACGGACGGGACGCCCAGGTTACATCAGAATTCAGGCAGACCTTGGAAAAACTGTAACCCAAGCTAACTTGCCGATGCGATGGCAAGCTATGATTTTGTAGTGATCGGTGCAGGCAGTGCCGGCTACTCTGCGGCGGCCCAGGGTGCGCGGTCAGGGTTGAAGACAGTTTGTATCGAAGGCGGAGAGGAGGTTGGAGGGCTTTGTATTCTGCGCGGTTGCATGCCCAGCAAAACGCTTATCGAATCCGCAAATCGTTTTCTGACGCTGCGGCGAGCGGCAGAGTTTGGGCTCAGCGCAGGACACAGCGCGTTCGATTCGAAGGCCATTATTCGGCGGAAGCGCGATTTGATCGCCGAGTTCGCCGATCACAGAGGGCGCCAATTGACCGGCGGAAAGTTTGAGTTTAAGCGGGGTCGTGCTGAATTCACAGACCCGAACCACGTGACAGTGCAAATGAGGGCTGGGGGCCAGGAAGAGATCGAAGGCAAGACATTTTTGATTTCGACCGGGTCGGTCGTTCATGTAATTGACCTGCCAGGTCTTTCGGAAGTCGGTTTTCTGCATAGCGATACGGCGCTGGACACAGATCATTTCCCACGTTCGGTGGTGATTTTAGGCGGCGGCGCGATAGCGCTCGAGTTTGCTCATTTTTATAACGCACTCGGTATAGAGGTCACCATCTTGCAAAGGAGCAGGCAGGTCATCAAAGAAGCAGA
>JAFAJU010000201.1 GCA_019236035.1 Verrucomicrobiota bacterium
TTTCATAGAGATTTCAGCATTGTAGCAGACCGGGGCCGGTTAGTCTCGCGGAGAGATCGAAACGCCGAGAACGCCGGGAGCGCCGCGAACGCCGAAAACGCCGGGCACGCCGGGCACGCCGGTAAGGCCGAGAACGGTCTATCAAAGGGCGAACGATGAGAGGTCAGACGGTCGCCTTTCCTTCTCGGCGTTTTCGGCGTTCTCGGGCGTTCCCGGCGTTTTTGTCAGTTGAGCTTGTTGAGGAAATCGAGTAAAAACGTCGACCAAAGCCTGTGACTAACCGCGGCGAGTCAGCGGAACAAGAAGGAAACCGCCCCCTTGGAAGGGATCTGCGGCTACTCGAATTAATCGTCGATAACATCGACGATCTGATCGCAGTAATCGACTCCCAGGGGAGGCGCGTGTGGAATAACGCGGCCTATGCAAGGGTGCTCGGGTATTCGGTTGAAAGTCTGACAGGTAGTAATTCCCTGATTGAAGTTCACCCGGATGATTTGCCTAAAGTGCAGGGTGCTCTGCGGGATTCGATGCTGTCCGGTAGCGGCCGGCGGATCGAATATCGACTCCGGCATCGATCGGGGCATTACGTTTACCTTGAGTCGCAGGGCTGGGTGTTACCTGCGGGCGGTGACCGTGAGCAGCTGCTTGTGGTGATTTCCCGGGATATTTCTCAGCGCAAAGAGCTCGAGGAACGTCAAGCCTTGTTGTACGACCAGCAATCGCGCCAGGCAAAAGCGATGGCCGAGATTGTGCACTCGGCCGATTTTCAAGGGTCCGATGTTGAACACGGATCAGAAATGGTGCTGCGAATTCTTTGTCAAACTCTAAAGGCGCCATCGGCCGAACTTTGGAAATTGGATAGCGTGGGCGAGGGACGATTTATTTGCCTGCGAAGCCTCCGGACAGATGGCGAGAAAACGCGACAGGATCTCAGCCTCGAGTCGCTCGTTTTGCCCTCCTTGCTTCGACAATATCGGGTAATTGCGCTGCCTGATGAAGCTGCGGCGGTAGAGGATTTCGACATTGCGAAGGCGCTATCGCCCGGCGCTGGAACGCGAACGATTCCGGACGAGGTCACGGCAAGGCTGGTTCCCGAAAACACCAGAGGCATGGCCGCAGCGGTATGGCTGGAGGGGAAGCCGGCAGGATTTTTGCTAGTCACGATTCGTGATCCGAATAGGGTCTGGTCGATCTACGAACGAAATTTCTGTGTCGCGCTGGCCGACCTGGTGGCGATGCTTCTAGAGGGTAGACAACGTCTCGACACCCTCCAAGCGCTCGAGACCAGTCAAAAGTTGATCAGCGCACAACTCGCGGATGCGGCGAGTTATGTTCGCTCGCAACTCCCGGTTAACCTTGCAGATTCGGTCAGGACTGATTGGCGGTACCTGCCTAGTTCCACGCTGGGTGGAGACGCTCTCGATTTCTTTTGGTTTGATGACGACCATCTGGTTATCTTCGTGCTTGATGTAGTCGGTCACGGCGTGGGCTCGGCTTTGCTGGCTATCTCTATTCTCCATTTGCTGCGTCAAAGGGCCCTCAAGGATGGCGATCCGTTGGAGCCGGTTTCGGTATTATCCGCGTTGAATCGGTCCTTTCAGATGGATGAACACGGAGACAAAGTGTTTTCAATCTGGTATGGAGTTTTCGATCGGGTCAGCGGAATCATTCGGTACGCCACAGCCGGCCATCCGCCCGCCTTACTGATTTCACCCGGTTCCAACGGCGAGGCTGAAGTGGTCTGGCTAAAAGGAAAGGGGCTCTGGATAGGAGCGACGACGGTCGAGACTTTTGAGGGTGGAAGCGCGGTGGTCGCGCAGGACGCCGAACTATTCGTGTTCAGCGATGGCCTCTTTGAGTTATCCACCATTGGTGGCCCGATGATCGGCCTGTACGGTTTCGGCCAAATCCTGGTGGACCTTCATAATTCAGGCGACGCCGACCTGGAAGAGGTGTTAGCAGCGGTAAGTCGCGTCCACGGATCGGACCAGTTCGAAGATGACGCCTCGATCCTGAAGGTCTGGTTTCGTTAGCCTGCACCGCTCACAAATCTTCAGAGATTTGTGAGCGATGCAGGCTCTACCGGACGGGGCCTCGCCCTGCCGAATTGAGTTCAGAAAAGACGGCGCTGAGCCGGGTGCCTAGCCTGCGCAGCTCATCTTTGTGGGCATTGGTGAGTCTTTCGAGTACTTCAGTCCCGTGAGCGGTGAGCGTGACATACACCTGGCGACGATCTTCGGTGCTGGCTTCGCGGATGATCAGTTTCTGGGAACTCAGGCGATCGACCAGTCCCACCGCGCTGTGATGGGCAATTTGCAGCTGTTCCGCGAGTTCTCCAATGGTCACTGAATCTCGTCCCGGAAAGCCTTTAATAGCGAGCAAGGCCTGGTGCTGCCGAGGAGTCACGCCGGCGGATTCCGCTGCGGACTCACTAAAATGGAGGAATTGCCTGAGATTATAGCGAAACGCAGCCAAAACCTCGTACTCTGCTTTAGTGACGCGGGCGGAGGACCTTTTTTTGCCGGCGTTCATTTTAAGGAGGCCTTGATACCGCGGAACGGCTGAGAAAGTAAAGGCTGATTTATATCGTTCGTCGATGGAAATTCTAACTCACGATCTCTTAGGAGCGATGCCGGCTAGTGCACTACTATGTCGACCAACCTACCTTTTTCTGTAGTCCGAGGTCAAAGAGTCTATCTGCGGCACCCGCGCAAGGCGGATGCGGAAGAATTCAATCGGTTAGTGATCGCCAGCCGGAGTTTCCTCCACCCGTGGGTCACGCCGGCGTCCACTCCGGAAGCTTATGCGCGCTATCTTCAGGGCTCGCGCCGTGAGTCGGTGTGTGCCTTCCTGGTTTGTCGGATCGATGACCGCCGGATTGTTGGGGTTTGTACCCTGTCGCACATACTCCGAGGCAATCTGCAGCAGGCCTTTTTAGGGTACTGGGTTGGAGCCGCCTTTGCCCGCCGTGGTTACATGACCGAGGCACTAAATCTCGCGCTGCGTTATGCGTTTGGAAGCTTGAGGTTGCACAGGATTGAAGCAAACGTTCAGCCTGAGAATGTAAGTTCAAAGGCGCTTCTGGTGCGCGCGGGCTTCCGATTAGAAGGCTTTTCGCCGCGGTATCTGAAGGTGGTTGGCCGCTGGCGGGATCATGAGCGGTGGGCCATCTGCCGCGAGGATTGGGCCAGCCTGCGTCGCTCACAAATCTTCAGAGCTTTCTAGCCCGCAATGAGCTCGTCGCTTCGGTTGTCGCGTGATTTTGCGGGCTAGGCGAAAAGGGCGACAGCAACCCGCTTGAGGATTACATTGCCCAGCCTATGATCGAATCTAAGTCCCCCAGTTCATCCGGCGGGCTCCGCGGACAATCCGCCGGCTCGACGGCCATCTGCACAGTCGGCAAACAGGGTGTTGGTCTAAC
>JAFAJU010000226.1 GCA_019236035.1 Verrucomicrobiota bacterium
TGTCTCAGCCTGTCGCGATGGATCCCGCGAGTCAAGCGCGTCACACGAAGATCACTGAGGTCAGAGGGAGGTCACGAAGGTTCTTAACACCAAACTCCGAAGTTAGGGGCATCGTGCTCGTGCTCGTCCTCGTGCTCGTCCTCGATCTGTTGGCCTTCCGCGCCAAGAAGAGGGCTCGATCTTTCCGCAACTGTCCTGTTCCGGCCAGCGGAGGGGCTGTTTTCTCGAGCACGAGCACGAGCACGAGCACGAGCACGATGCCCCTAACCTTCGTGACCTCCCTCTGACCTTTGTGACCTCCGTGTGATGTCTTCCGTTCCGTTATCGGCGTTCCCGACTTGTCTTCCGTTCGGTCCTCGATAATCATGACGGAATCATGGTAGCCAAAAACTCCGAGGTAGGATCCCCGGATCCTGCGTACGCCGCCCGCAAGAAAAATCTGGATCTGGCTCTGCAGCAGATTGCCAAGGATTATGGCGAAGGCGCCATCATGCGGCTCGGCGACGATCATGTCGCCCCTGTCGAGGTTATTCCGACGGGCAACATTTTGATCGATCGCGCGCTTGGGGTTGGTGGATTTCCCCGGGGTCGAGTCATTGAGGTTTTCGGACCTGAATCCTCCGGTAAGACGACTTTGACACTGACGGTGATTGCACAGGCGCAAAAGCGCGGGGGCCTGGCCGGCTTTATCGATGTCGAGCACGCACTTGACCCGCAGTACGCGCGGCGGCTCGGCGTCAACCTTGATGACCTGCTGGTCTCGCAACCGAGCTCCGGTGAAGAGGCCTTGCGCATTTGCGAAACATTGATTCGTTCCAATGCTCTGGACGTCATTGTGATCGATTCCGTGGCCGCTTTAGTGACTAAAGCCGAGCTGGAGGGCGAGATCGGAGATGCAACTGTCGGAGCCCAAGCCCGCCTGATGAGCGCTGCGCTGCGGAAATTGACCGCACTCATCTCGAAGGCTAGGACCACATGCATTTTCACCAATCAGATCCGGGAAAAAATTGGTGTTATGTTTGGAAATCCGGAGACGACGCCCGGAGGCAAGGCGCTCAAATTTTACGCCAGCGTTCGCATCGATATTCGCCGGATTAATGCGATCAAGCAGACCGACGGAACCGTGACCGGGAGCCGGACAAAAGTGAAAGTGGTCAAAAACAAGGTCGCTCCTCCCTTCACGGAAGCAGAGTTTGACATCATGTACAACGAGGGGATCTCAAACGTTGGAGCGCTCCTCGACCTGGCCTTGGAGAAAAATATCCTGGAGAAGCGCGGCTCCTGGATCTCATACAAAGGCCAGCAATTGGCCCAGGGCAGAGACGCCGCCAAAGAGGCGTTGCGCGCGGACCAGGCGCTGTATGAAGAGCTTGAAGTTGCGGTAAAGACCGCCCTGGACGAGGAAGCCGCAAAGCGGAGATAGAGAGCACGAAGGGAAGAAAGGGCGCGGAGGCTGGATTTTACCACTGAGACGCAGAGTGCACGGAGTTCGGCTCCTGGTTTAGGAATAGGTGGGGCGAAACGGCGAGGTGATCAGCGAAAAGCGGTTGCCGAGTTCAAGAATTGCACTTTAGTTGTGCTCCACCAAAAAGCGCGCGGTTAGCTCAGTGGTAGAGCACTACCTTGACACGGTAGGGGTCACAGGTTCGAACCCTGTATCGCGCACCATCCCCTGAACCTCAACGACTTACAACATCTCAGGTGGTCCCAAAAGGCCGATCACATAACAAGCGGCCGCGGCCTGATCGAGCTAGTGGCCCGGCCGCCGGGCTGCGATGCAAACGGAAAAGGCAAGTTTTAAACGGCCGACCTAATCAATCGGCCAAATCACGGCGGCGACAAGCTCCATCGCGATCGATGGCGTGATAAATTACCTCGCCGGTGTTCGAAATTAAGCGTTGTTCGAATCCAGGCGTTCAATATACCGGTTCACGTTTCCCCGGAAACGTTTTCGGCAGCCGCAGTCGCGGACCTTTCGCGCCTTTGACGCCTGCAACCGGTTCACGAGCAGCCTTAAGAGCCATAAAGCAGATATTTTCGTCGGCCTCAGCTAATGTTCAGGTCGCTCCGCGGCGTCGACTCTTCATCGCGCGCAAAGACTCAAAAAAATTTCGCGCCTTATGACCGGCTATCAAGATTTTGGAGGTTTAAAGGCCAGGGCTGGCAGTCGGGGACGCTGTCGCACCCGGTGCTGCGGTTACGTTATAGGTGTCGAAACGGATCTTCCAAGTATCGCCCTCGCGAACAAAAATATTTGACCAATAGCCTTTGACTTCGATGTGGCCGCCGTTCGGGTCTTGAATGGTCTCGCTCAATTCCCCGTTAACCCATACCGCATCACCAGCCGTTCCTATGAGGCGAACCGAATCCGGATCAACCTTATCTATATGGTTTTTGGGGTGCGATCGCTCGATTTGGTCTGCATACCAATTCTCTATTGCGTCCCGACCGTAAACCGGTCCCTGCGGAGTCACAATAACCGCGTCCCACGTGTAGCATGCGGCCAAGGCGGCCGCATCGTTGTTAGCGTACGCCTCCTTATATTTTTGACCGAGTGCGCCAAGCTGCTCGATTACTTGTCGATCGGGCACCATTGCGTTCTGTTGGGCGAAGGTTGGCAAAGCAAAGCTGATTGCCAGCCCTACGAGGGAAACTACTGAGCGTCTTTTCATTGTCTTCTCCCGGTGTCTCGACATCGTTTGCCGGCTAACGACCTATTGCGACAATACGAATGGATGCCTTGCCCGATTCGGCGTCAAGGTGAAGCACAGCCGAACCCGGTGAAGAGCAAGGGCGCGGAGGTGGATTTTACCACAGGGACGCAAAGTTCACGGAGTTCGGGTCTAGATTTATCGGTAATGATACCGACACATTAGGAGATAGATCTTGCCAGCATCGACTCGGTAAACAATTCGATGCTCCTGCGTGATCCTGCGACTCCATGCTCCCAGAGCCTTTAACAGCTCCGGCTTGCCGATGCCCTTAAAAGGATCCCGGCTGATGTGCTCAACCAGAATCAAAACCTTCAGGGCGACTTTCGGGTCGATCTCGGTCCAGTATTTGAGATCTTCAAGAAAATGAGGATCAACGATCAGTAGAAATGTCGACCGCTGCTCTGAGCTCATCCAGATTCATTTCCGTGCCGCCACCTCGATAAGATCGTAGGATGGCCTCAAGTAGCCGTTTTGCGTTGGCTGGAGAGCGCAGCAAATGGGCTGTTGCAAGCAGTCCCGATAATTCGTCAGCCGGAATAACCGCCACGTCTTCATGACCACGCCGACGAATAATCACAGCCTCTCGGGTGGACGTAATCTCGTTGAGTACCCCAGCCAAGCCATCCCGGGCTTGAGTATAGGTAATTGTTTTCGTTCAGCGACAATACCATGTACAGGATTGCTGTCCAGAAAAGAGGACATTCGGAACCCGCCGAGAAGTTAGGGATCACGAGAGGTATCGACGTATCGGCGAACACGGAGATGTAGGCGAAGCGTCTCGCTCAGCTCGCTCCTGAAGGGTGCAAAGCGGGACGCTTCGCCTACTTAGCGCATCAATCCGGTTCTTGCTCGATCGGCTTTTGTGCATTGCGAGCAAGGACGTGTTTCAGGAACGGCCGCTTGTAATTCTCAAACACAGCGTTGATGATGGCCGCGTCGTCCGCGTAGCCGGTTCTCGGAATGGCGTCTGGGAGAATGTCTACTCCCTTGCGCAGGTAAAAAAGCGCAAAAGCGGACTCCGCGATCGCGGTAAATGGAATCGATCGATTCAAGCCCGCGTGAAAGTCCTCGATTATCTCCGCCAGGAACTCGACCTGATCCGCCAGATTCGGAAACTCCGTCACTTGCGTAACGGCCAGTCGAATTTCAGGCAACCAGCGAACCAATTTGTCGAGGTGGACGGGCGTAATCCGGCGAGCGCCGTCGGTGATAAAATCTTGTAATTCCTGGTTCATTTGGACCCGTGAAACAGGCTAACACAATTCAGGCTCGCGAAGGAAGCGCGGAAAAAACAGGAGTTCAGGAGTCAGGAGTTGCAGGAGTTCAGGAGGCCGAGTGAAGAGCCTCGGAGACAAAGACTCCGAGGGCTGGAAAGAGGCAGAAATGGGTGATTGAATTCGACTGCGAAACGACCTCTGATTCTTTGCTGCGGGCCCGCCTCCTGAACTCCTGAACTCCTGTAACTCCTTCTTCTCAGAGCCCCGCCGTAAGCTCCAGGGCTCGCTCCCTGGCCAAATCCAGTTTCGTATGATCCTTGCCAACGCCACGTGCCAAGTCTGGGCGACCACCACCTTTTCCGCCGAGGATCGTCGCCAGTTCCTGAACGATCGGACCGGCCTGAAGCTTTTTCGTCAGCGAAGGATCCACCATCACGAGCAGATTGACCTGTTCAGGGCTCCTACCAAACAGTATGGCGACGCCACCGAATTTTCTGGCCTTCAACAGATTCGCGACGATCTGAAGCTGATCTCCAGTTGCGCCTTCGATCACCTCCACCAGGGCGCGTTTGTCCGCGGAAAGTTTCCCTACAATCTGTTCTGCTTCGCGCTGCAGCATCTGGGTCCGCTCTTTTTCTAAGGTCTTTTTCAGCTCAACTAACTCGCGATTGAGTTCTTCGATCTTAACCGTCCGCTGATCTAACTGCTCTTGCAGGTAGCGAAAGGCAACCAGACCGGAGAGGGCTTCCACTCTACGGACACCCGCGGAAATGGCGCCTTCACTAACAATCTTGAACAGACCAAGCTGTCCGGTCCGCAGCACATGCGTACCACCACACAACTCCATGGAGTAACCATCCAGCCGCCCCGCATTCCCACCGATCTGTACAACCCGAACTTCGGCCCCATATTTTTCGCCGAAGAACTGCATGATATCGGGGCGGGTTTTCACTTCTCCATAGGGAACTTCGATCCAGCTAACCGTGTCATTCACGACGATTCGCTCGTTGATCAACTCCTCTATATCGCGCAGTTGTTGCGAGGACACCGGATTACTGTTGAAGTCAAATCGCAAGCGATCGGGTCCGACGTAAGAACCCTTTTGACTAACCTCCTTACCCACAACTTCGTGTAAAGCCCAGTGAAGCAAATGGGTGGCCGTATGATGTGCCTCAATCATGCGGCGCCGGGGACGATCTACTCTCAGGAAGACTTCGCTGGGAAGATTGACTTCGATCGGCCGGTTGAGTTTCAGGTAAAACGTACTGCCTTGCCTGGTTACACCCGTTACCGGTACGGTCTCGCCCCCGGGAACTGTCACTTCGCCAGTATCGCTGACCTGTCCACCCATTTCGGCGTACAGGGGCGATCGGTCGACAATCGCAAACGTCTGTTTCTCCTGGGTGATGACCCGGACCAATTGCACCCGGGCTTCGTCACGGTAAAAACCAACAAACTCGGTCGGAACCGTTTCTTTGACCGCGGTAATCACTTCCTTATCCTGCGCCGCTCGCGAACGTTCGCGCTGTTCCTCCATCTGTCTTTCGACTGCTCCCAGATCGAGCGTCAGACCGCGTTCGCGAACTAACACCTCTGTCAGATCGACGGGAAATCCGTACGTATCATACAGCCTGAAGGCGGCTTCAGGAGGAAAAGTTTTTCCGATTGGTTTGCTGAATTCTTCCTCGAAAATGCGTAACCCACGATCCAGCGTGCGGTTGAAGAGTACTTCCTCACTCTCCAACACCTCAATCAGCGTGTCCTGCCCTGCCACCAGTTCCGGAAAAACGGAGCCAAAGTTATCGACCACGATCGGAACCAATTTGCTAAGAAACCCCTCCGAACCAAGACCAAGGTATCGTCCAAACATCACCGCCCGGCGCAGGATTCGTCGCACGACATAGTTGCGATCTGTATTGCTCGGCAAAATTCCATCCGCGATGGCAAAGCAGAGCGTGCGAATGTGATCAGCTACCACGCGGAAAGCGACGTCAATTTTTTCTTGTTCGGAAAGATTCGCGCGCGAGCCGGGCAGCGTTCTTCCGTACGATTTGCCGCTGATGTCTGAGATTCTTTTGAATATTGGCTGAAAGACGCCGCTCTCGTAATTGGAAATCGGGCGATCGAAATGGCGCAAGTTCCCCGTACATTCGATAATGCCGGCGACCCTCTCGAAACCGAGTCCGGTATCCACATGGTTTGCCGGCAACGGCGAAAATCCGCCGTCCGAATCTGCATTGAACTGGATAAACACTAGATTCCAGATCTCAATGCAGGACGGGTTTCCCTGGTTGACCAACCTGCCTTTTGTGTCGCCACTTACCGTCAGGTCGACATGTACCTCAGAGCAGGGACCGCAAGGGCCGGTGTCTCCCATCATCCAGAAATTGTCTTTCCGGTCGCCGTTGACAACGTGCACCTTCGGATCAAGGCCGGCCCGTGCAAACGCAGCTGCCCAATAGTTGTAGGCTTCCTGGTCAAACGTTGCGGGATCCCCCTCACCAGGTGCGTAGACCGTGGCATATAGGCGGCCTGGCGGGAATTGCCATCGCTCAACCAGAAGTTCCCAGGCCCAATTAATCGCCTCTTTCTTGAAGTAATCCCCAAAACTCCAGTTACCCAGCATTTCAAAGAATGTGTGATGATAAGTATCGAATCCGACATCATCGAGGTCATTGTGTTTACCGCCGGCTCGGATGCATTTCTGGGTATCGGCCACCCGCGGCGGCGCGTACGGCGGTTTCTGCTGACCAAGAAAATAGGGTACGAACTGGTTCATGCCCGCGTTGGTGAAAAGCAGATTTGGAGCACTGGGGAGCAAGCTCGCGGACGGCACAATCGTGTGCTGCTTTTCGCGGAAAAAATCCAAAAAAGATTGCCTGACCTCGAATGCCTTCATGGTGCAACGCCCTAGCGAGGCCGCGCCTCAGACCAACGAGATGCAAGGGGTAGGTAGACCGGGCTCGGCGTGGCACCGACGGGACTCAGCGGCCTCGCTAACGGCGGGACCGAATTTTGCGTGCTTCTACAAGTCATTTGAGAATCTGGTATGAGCCGCGAAGATGCGCGAAAAACCGCAGTCGCTCAAGTGCGATAAGCGTGTCAGTGCCAGTGCCGGTGTCAGCGCCCATCGAGGTCGGGAAATTCCTCAAACGGGTTGTACACCCTGATATCATAGTACCATACCTCGTAGCCCCGAACCCGGGTTTGGATCTCGGGCCGGCCAAAAATCGAACGAACGTCTGTTTGAGTGCTCAACCCCTGGAACAGTGCCGCCAGGCGCAGCCTTTGATAGGATTCGGGACTGATCGTGTAA
>JAFAJU010000373.1 GCA_019236035.1 Verrucomicrobiota bacterium
GCCAAGGTAGCCCGCAAAAATGGGGCAACGGTAATCGGTATTTCAGGTAGCGACAGCCCGTTGATCCGGAACTGTGACGTCGGCTTGATCGTCGAAACGCTCGAGAATACCGACATCTATACTCCGACGATTTCACGCATCGCCGGCTTAGTCATAATCGACATACTCGCAACCGGTGTTGCTCTGAGACGCGACGCTGCCCATGATGCGAAACTCTCCCGGATGAAGCGGCAATTGGCGGCGATGCGAACCGGGCAACGGTTCTTGGATATCGAAGACCTGGACTAGTTTTTGATTCGTCCAAGTCGCCGTCGCTCCTAATACGGCGGTCCCGCGGCGCGGTAGGGCGAGGACTTCGGCGAGCTCAGTCGAGCCGCGGGACGTGCACGCCGCCGCCCTGCCCTTTGATGATGTCACGCGCCGCGGTCTGTTTAAGAGCTTTCTAGAGCTCGCCGATTCTCCCGGCTGCGTGATTTTTGCGGGCTAGCCGGGATTTTTTTCGAGACCTGATTTATTATTTACTTTGACCCGCTGAACGATAGATTTGGAAGGGATCATCCCCCAAGCCAACTTAACTGCAAAAGGAATTATGTACCTCCCCCTCGGAACCTATTCGCCTGAGATTAAACTCGGCCTCGTTTCGGCCTCACGAAACTGTTTTCCACGGAGCCTTTCTGAGGAGCGCACCGTGCGGTTGCTGCAAGGTTGTAAACAGGCAGGCATCGACCTCACGGTCCCGCCAGGGGAATGTCGCATCATAGAAACTAAGGATCATGCCAGCGAGGCCGCCCGGTACTTCAAGCAAGCTGAATGCGATGCCGTCGTCTATTATCTCGGTAATTTTTCACCGGAAATCGAAGATGCTTTCTTTGTGAAAGCCTACGACGGGCCTGTCATGTTGCTCGCGGCAGCTGAAGAATCGGGTGCGAGCCTGCTCGAAAAACGCGGTGACGCCCTTTGCGGATTGCTCTCAGCGGCTCTGGCGGTCAGTAAGCGCGGACTCTCCCACCGAGTTCATATACCGGAATTGCCAGTAGTCAGCGCGGATGAAGGCGTAAAGGAAATCGCACATTTCATCAAGGTGGCGAAAGTGCTCAAAGGTACGCGCAACGCCACCGTAGGCCTCTTTGGACCGCGCCCGCGCGATTTCGAGACCTGCAACTACAATCTCGCATCGGTCAATTCAATCGGCGTAGAAGTTGAAGAACTGGGATTGTTTGACCTTCAGAACGAAGTCAGACGGATCAAGGAACGAGGGCAGGATACTTCCGCGGTTATGTCCGATATGAAACGGGAGGTGCCGAGCATTCCCGATAATGAGTTCGCATCCCGGCTCTCGATCTATGAAACAGCAATCAAAAGCTTTCGCGACAACTTGAAACTTTCCGGAGCGGCTACGCAATGCTGGTCTGAACAAGAGTTGAGCCTGAGACATGTGCCCTGTTTCATTAATGGCCGCATGGCGCAGAATGGCTTTCCGATTGCTTGCGAAAATGACTGCTACTCGCTTATTGCCGAACTCCTGGGGCAATACGCATCGGACGCGACTGTAGGCATTCTGGACATCAATCACAGTATTCCGAAGGATCTACACGAAAGCCTCACAAACTATCCGATTAGAGACATGGTGGGGATGTTCCACTGTGGTAACGCTTCCACCAAGCTGCTGAAGAATCCCGAGATGAAGTACCAGGTCATCATGAAACGCATGATGGAGCCCGACACGCCCGCCGATATCACTCGGGGCACAATCGAGGGGCAATTCGCCGCCTCTCCGATTACGGTCGTTCAAGTACATGGCATCGGCGATCAGATGCAGGCTTATATCGCCGAGGGTCACTTCCTTGACCTTGATCCGAGAACCTTCGGTTGCACCGGCACGGCGTATTTGCCTGGGTTCAGCAGATTTTATCGGCATGTCCTGCTCGGCCGGTTCCACCACCATGCGGCTGTAGCCTTTGCCCACTGTGGTTCCATCCTCTATGACGCCTTCAAACTGCTCGGCTTCAAACAAATTTACACGCCGCTGCCTCAGTCTGTGCCGTACCCGGGCGAGAACATTTTCCGGAACGGCTGGCTTTCCGCCCACAGTTAATCGCCAATCATGGTTTATCGTGATATCAAGGCTGAATGCTACCAGGGCAATCTTTTGCTACCGGCGTATAAACTGATCGATCTAACCTTTGGCAACGTCAGTGTCGCAGATCATGATCGCGCGGTCTTCGCCATAAAGCCGAGCGGCGTCGACTACACCTCATTAATGGAAAGTGATATTGTCGTGGTCGATTTTGAGGGCCAGATCGTGGATGGCACGCTTCGGCCCTCATCCGACACCTCAACCCACCGGCGGCTCTACCAGGCTTTCACCGGCGTGCGGTCTATCGTGCACACCCACTCTCGAAATGCGGTCGCCTTTGCTCAAGCCGGGACCGGACTCCCTTGCCTAGGGACAACACACGCGGACTATTTCTACGGTGAAGTGCCGGTAACCCGTTCGATGACTCCAGAGGAAACGGGTTCTGACTATGAGTGGGAAACCGGTAACGTAATCGTCGAGCGCTTCCAGCAGCTTGATCCGATGCAAATCTGCGCAGTACTAGTCAGGAATCATGGACCGTTTGTTTGGGGCCCGAATGCTGCAAAGGCGGTCGAGAACGCCTATGCACTCGAGATTGCCGCTGAGATGGCCCTCAAAACTCTGCAACTGAACCCGCACGCCCAGTCCATCTCCCAAGCGCTGCTCGACAAACATTTCCTGCGCAAGCACGGATCAGATGCGTATTACGGCCAAGCCCGGTAGCGACCTGATGGTTGATGGTAGGGATTGCGATGGTAGGGCGAGGATTTCGGCGAGCTCAGTCGAGTTGCTCCGCCCGAGCCGCTGCGCGATAAATCCGTAGCGCGTTACGCTAGGCTGTCTTGAACCTAAATTCCGAAGTTGAGCAGCTCGTGCTCGTGCTCCTGCTCGAGAATTTCCGTTATCTCGCAGTCACGCGGATAGAACGAAATAGCGCGGGAATATTCGGGCCATGTTTCGACGCAGAATCCCAGCAGGTCGAGCACGAGCACGACGACGAGCACGAGCACGATGCCCTAGCTTCAGAATCTCTCTTGAAGCGCCGCTTCGCGGCTGGCGAACGCCGCTATTGCGACGTGAGACAGAGGACGAGTGCGGCGAGCAAAAGAGCGACCGGCATCACGATCACGCCGACCTTCAAGAAAGTCCACGCGCTGACCCGAAGGTTCTCCCGACGCAGGGCGATAAGCCAGAGAATCGTTGCTAGAGATCCCGTCACCGAAAGGTTTGGACCGAGATCGATCCCGATCAGCATCGCGTTCGTCAGCCGACCGGACACTGGGGAAGCATGCAGCGCGCCGGCGCCGATTAGCCCAACCGGCAGGTTATTGATGAGATTCGAGATAGCGGCAAAGCCGAATGCAGTTGCGAGGTGTGCGGCAACTGGTGTCCATTCGGTCAGCCTGTCGAGGGCATTTCGGACAAGTCGAAGACCGCCAGTCGCGTCCAATGCTTCGACGATCACAAACAGACCCCCTACAAGCGGTAAGACACTCCAGGCGACTCCCTGGCAAACGGCCCATGGCGCCTCGCGGTCGCAAAACGTTACCGCCAGAGTGCTAGCGAATGCAGTGATGCATGTTGGTGCCCCGAGAGGATGGCCCATGGCGGAGCAGAACAAAAGCGTGCCGCCCGTTCCGATGACGCCCAGCACGGTCAACTTCCCGGCTTTTGAAAGGGGACGTGTCACGGAAACACGCGGAATTGAGCCCTTGAGGTTTCTCCAAAAAAGCCCGCGGACAGCAAGGTAAGTCGCGAGAATCGCGGCGCAGGCCGGAAGAAAAAATATTTGCAGCCAAGGGATCAGCGCGGGGAGCTTGTCCCCAAAAACGACAAGATTAGCCGGATTAGAGATCGGTAAAACGAAGCTCGCAGCGTTTGCAATGAAAGCGCAGGCAAACAGGTAGGGCAAAGGATCGCCTTTGGCCTTTCTGACTACGGCATAGACGGCAGGAGTCAGCACGACAGCGGTCGCGTCGTTTGATAAGACCGCCGTTACCACCGTTCCTACCAGGTAGACTAAGGCGAAAAGCCGGGTACGAGAGCCGCCGGCAGCTCGCATCGCGATATGGGCGAGCCAATCAAAAACGCCCTCGCGCCGGGCAAGCTCTGCTAGAGTCATCATCCCTGCAAGGAACAGGTAGACGTCGTACCCTTTTGCTATGGCGCCTAGCGCTTGGGCAAAGGTGATCAAGTGCAAAGCGAGCACCAAGCCGGCGCCGAGGCAGGCCCAAACCGACTCTGGTATTCGCCGCGGCTTCACGAACATCGCGGCCACGGTCGACGCGGCAATAGTCCAGGTCACCAATGGAACAGGTAATAGACCAAGAAACATAAAGAAATAACCTTTTTGATTTTAGTAAGAATCGAGGTTCGCGAGATGCCCGGCGAATTCGGGCGTATGGAACGACCCGACGATCTTCACGCAGCTCTTATGCGGCCCTTGGCAGGAAAGGGGCGACCGGATGCAACGAGAAGAAACGAGGGTCAGGCTTCCTCTTCGCGAACTCCCCTGTCTTCCGGATGCCTTTTCGGCTTCACCGGAGGCGGTTCGATCAGAGCAAGTGCCGCCGCAGAACGGCCAAGCATAGCGACGGCGACTGTTTTGCCGAAATCGTTCACTGTTCCGTAGCCAACCGCCGTAATCACTTGACCCTCCCGAAGCAGGTTTGCGAATTGCCTGCCGGCGTGCGGCGGCAACTGCACGAAGGTGCCATCTCCGAGAACGACTCCGTCGGTATCACCGTGCGGGTTTCGTCTAACTACTCGAATGGTACCCGTGACGCTCAATGGCTGAAGCGGACCGAGGGCGCCGGCTCGTTCCGGCGGGGTTGGCTTAATCTCACGGATCGCGCGCCCGGTGGCGGGATTTGTGATCACGTGGCCCTTGAACAATTTTTCTGCTTCGAGATGGCCATTGGCGCGGACGCGCTCTTTCGGCATGATCACCTGGACCAGTTCCCGCGCGAGATGCGGTGGGAATTTGATCACCGTCAGGTCATCGAGCAGCAAACCGTCCACTTCACCGCGTGGATTGAGGAGGTACTGCGAAACCATGCCTTCCACCTCCATTGGGAAAGGCCCCTTGTCGGGCCGATGCGGCCCGCTCCTGGGTATGTCTTTCATTTCTGTATCGTGTTTTTGGTAAGGCCGATTCTGCGGCCAACGACCAACATACACGGGTTTCGCGCTAATGCACGAGAAACGAAAAACGCAGCGCGTGATTTTTGCGGCCTAGGTCACAGGGCTAGGTCTCTTCGGTAATAACCCGAAAGTGTTCGAGAGCATGCTGGCCGAACACCATGGCGATAGGGACATCGCCTGCGTCGCGCCCGCGTCCAATAAGAACGCGGCCTATGCGCCGGCAATTGTGTCGCGCATCGAATGTATGCCAATGTGACCCCAGATAAACTTCGAACCAGGCGCTGAAATCCATCGGATCCGGGACCGGAGGAACGCCGATGTCGCCGAGATAGCCCGTGGCGTAACGCGCCGGAATATTCAGGCAGCGGCACAAAGTAATCGCCAGATGAGTAAAGTCGCGACAGACTCCTACCCGCTCGCGGAAGACCTCAAGAGCGGTACGATTGGCGCGAGCCTGCAAATAGTCGAAACGGAGATGGCTGTGGACGAAGTCGCAGATGGCTTGTACACGCGACCATCCTAAAGGCGTTTTGCCGAACGTTTGCCACGCGAAATCCAGGAGCTCGCTGTCGACTTCACAGTACCGGCTTGGCAACAGAAAAGATAGGGTTTCAACCGGGAGCTCTCGAACGTCGTGCTGAAGGGCTCCGGGCGCGTAAAGGTCCAGTTCACCAGGATCCTGAATGATTGCGTCGTTGAGAAAACGAATGACGCCTGCAGATGAGTTGACGCGCCCACAATGGTTACCGAACCCGTCAATGTATTCTTCGACCGGCAGCTCCGGTTCCACCTGGAAGTTTTCTGCCCTAACCAGGTCGCCTGCGCGCGACGGATGAACGTGTAAGACGTATATGACCGCCGTTGGCGCCGGTAAACGAAGAGCTATGTCGTAGCCTATCTTGATTTGCATGTGATAGGGTTCGCAATACGACAAGACTGCGGCTTCGTCTAGAGGCTCCGGTAGAGCAAGGCGGTCGCCAGCCGCGAAGCGGCGCTTCAAGACAGCCTAGCGCAACGCGCTAGGATTTGTTGAACCCCGCGAGACAAATTGGGGACAGGTCCAAATCACGCCACTGTCCTAATCACGCCACTGATCGCTTCCTCTGTCGGGTTCCAGCGCCGAAGGCGAGACATCAAAGAAGCCCAGGGTAAGCGACGGGCCGGTTTCGGCCCGTCGCGCAGCCCTAGGTTGAGACGCCGGCGTATCGAGACG
>JAFAJU010000381.1 GCA_019236035.1 Verrucomicrobiota bacterium
GTCGCAATCCGCACCGTCGCGGAGAGCAGCTCTATGAGTACGGTTGCGTCCATAATGGATGGTCAAATCCGCTGCTGTTTAAAGCCAACGCCCATGGCGCAAAGGACAAATATCATTGTCAGTCCCTGGATAACAAAGACCAGCGAAGAAGGCACCCCAATCTCCCGCTGCATCGCGAGCGCTCCGGCTTCGAGAAATCCGAAGAAGAGACCCGCCGGCAAAACCGCCAGAGGGTTAAGCGCTGCGAGCAGTGCAATCGCCACCGCGTTAAAGCCAAAACCCTGAGAGAAGCCCTCGATCAGCCGGTAGTGAACACCGAGCACCTCGATCGCGCCGGCTATTCCGGCCAGGCCGCCTGCAATGAGCATGACCTGCAGCATGCCGCGAACCAGCGACGCACCTGCGTAGGCAGCCACATTGTCGCCGCTTCCGAGCAACCGCAGACGAAATCCGAAGGGTGTGTGCCAGAACAATATGTGGGTCGCGACCACTGCAGCGACCGCAATCGCAATGCCTACATGCATATCGGTCCCCGGGAAGAGACTCGGCAGCCAAGCGCTTTGAGGAAACAGTGGAGATTGCGGAAATCCGGCACCGGGTTCACCCATGGTTCCATGTAAGACTTCGCTTACAACCAACGTGCCGACGAAATTTAACATCAAGGTGCCAAGCACCTCATGGACGCCGCGTTTTATCCGCATCACGGCGGCGATGCAGGCCCACACTGCTCCGGCTACACCCCCAGCAACGAGCGAGACCGGGATAAGAAGGAACGAGGGCCACTGGGAGAGATGCAGAGCGATCCAGGACGCCGCTACTCCACCCACCGCAAGCTGACCTTCACTACCAATGTTTATCACTCTGGCGCGAAAGCAGATGGCAACTCCCACTGCTGAAAGCACGTAGGGTGTGCTCTTGTTGAATGCGAACGCGACGGCATCGACGGAACCCACGGCGCCTCTGAGCAGCGCCCAATAAGCCAGCAACGGGTTTCGCCCGGAAACCATGATCGGCAAAGCCGTCACTACAAATGCAAGCGTTACCGCGAGCCCGGCAAGGAGGATCGCTCGCCATGCTCCTACATCGGATAACAACCGAGCCGTAGACTGCTTACGAGGTGGCGGTTCAGCACCCAAATCCCGCATCCTTTCCGCAGGTGTTCCTTTCGGAATAAAAAGCTTCAAGACTGACCTCCATCCTCGCGATCCGGACCCTCGTCATGGCCCGCCATCATAAGACCCAGCCGCGTCATATCGACTTCACCCCGACCGAAAACGCGCGATAGCCGGCCGTTAAACATGACTCCGATCCGGTCACCGAGCGTCAATACCTCTTCAAGTTCCGAGGAAACATAAAGGACCGCGCCACCGCTATGGCACAGCGAGAGGACCTCATCAATGACGAATCGCGTTGCGCCTGGATCGAGCCCCCAGGTCGGTTGAAACGCGATCAACACGCTCGGTTGCCGGCCAATCTCTCGCGCCACCACGATTTTTTGCTGATTGCCGCCCGACAGTGTCTGGACCAGCGCATTCGGCCCGGCGCAAAGAATCCCGAACTTGGCTATTCGAGAGGTGGCCTCCCTGCGAAACGCTACGCGATTCAGCCACGCACCGCGACGTAACGGAGGACGATCAAAATCCCGCAGACCGAGGTTATCCTCAATCGTCATGCCCGGGACGAGACTCGTCGTCGCTCGATCGGCCGGAATATAAGCGATACCCGCTGTTAGACGTGCCCGGACATCCTCTGAAGTGATCTCCTGGCCCGCGAGCGAAATCCGTCCGCTGGTAGCGGATTTGAGACCGGCGATCACATCAACGAGCTCTGCCTGTCCGTTCCCGTCCACACCTGCGATGGCCAGGATCTCGCCCTCGTTCAACGAGAACGTAATGTCGCGCAGGCGTTCGAAACCCGACCTGTCGCGCAGCGTCAATCGATCGACGCTCAGTATTTCCTTCCTCGATTCAAAGGCCGGACGCTGAACTAAAGCGCTAATGTCGCGTCCGACCATCATCCTGGCGAGATCGCTCCGTGTCGCGTTCGCCGCCAGGCATTGGCCCGTCACTTCTCCATCACGCAAAACTACAACTTCCTCACAGATTTCGAGCACTTCGCCGAGTTTGTGCGAAATGAAGATCACCGAGCGTCCTTCATTCCGCAGCCGTCGCATCACAAGGAACAAACCAGCAACCTCAGGCGGGCTGAGATTTGACGTCGGTTCGTCGAGGATTAAGAGGTCGGCGCCGCGCAGAATGGCTTTCACGATCTCAACTCGCTGCCGTTGGCCAAGCGATAAGTCGCCAACCACGGCATTGGGATCAAGATCGAGTCCATAGGTCTTGCTGGCGTTGCGAATCAGTTGAGAAATTTCGCGGGTATGCAACCAAAGTCCTGCTCGTTTCCAGCCGAGCATTACGTTCTCTGCGACGGTCATAGCGTCGACCAACATGAAATGCTGGTGAATCATACCGATTCCGGCCGCGATGGCGTCGCCCGGGCGGTGATCCGTAAGCAGTCGCCCCTGGAAAATGATGGCCCCAGCATCTGCTTCCACCATGCCAAAGAGCACCCTCATGAGCGTGGTCTTGCCTGATCCATTTTCGCCAAGCAGACCGAGAATCCGGCCCGGCGGCACCGTCAAATCGATATTGCGATTGGCCTGCACGGTC
>JAFAJU010000606.1 GCA_019236035.1 Verrucomicrobiota bacterium
AACTCGGATCCGCCCGGTCTGCCCGACAATGCGCTCTTTTTTACCGCCGGCCCTAACATGGGGCATGACGGTCTGTTCGGAACGCTGACTCCGGTCGCAGCGGATTTGACTCAAGGCAGCGATCAGTAGCAAATTCGGCGAGTAGCCCTGTGGGCTAAGCTATTTCAACGTCGCGCCTTCGGCGCTATAAAAAATGGCCAAACTCAAGAGGGGCGCGCAAGCGCGCGTCCCTCCGTTGACGGATAGAAAAGGTAGCATAGGCATCCTGCCTGTCGGGCGCGTTGGGCGCGCCGCGAATACAGGCTGGAAGCCTATGCTACTTTTTGGGCCGTGACCGTGCCCCTTGCGGGCAACGCACAATAGCCCTCGCGGGCTATTGTGCTGGCGGCTTTCCGGCGCTATGTAGACCCTCGGTTCTGTGGCGAAAATTCCGCCATTACCAGACTGCAGGAGGAACGGATATGGATATCAGCAGGCGACAATTTCTTCAGAAAGCGTCGGGTTCCCTGGCGATCGGACTCGGTGTTACGCAGCGGATCATCCGGCCGATTTCGGCTGCCGCGCAGGCCGCTACCGAATCGTCGAGCAAAATTCGTCAAAGCGAAACGCGCGAGGGCGACATGGTGTATCGCCGGCTCGGACGGACCGCAGAAAAGGTCTCCCTTATCGGCCTCGGCGGATATCATATTGGTAAATCATCGCTGTCGGACCAAGACAGCCTGAAGATCATCCGGACTGCGATCGACCGCGGAATTACGTACCTGGACAACTGTTGGGACTACAATGGCGGCAACAGCGAGATCCGGATGGGCAAAGCTCTGCGGGACGGCTACCGTGCGAAGGTATTTCTGATGACGAAGATTGACGGACGCACAAAGCGGGAGGCGGAACGGCAGATCGACGAATCCCTAAAGCGGCTGCAGACGGACCACGTCGACTTGATGCAACATCATGAGGTTATCCGCATGGATGATCCTGATCGGATTTTCGCGGAGAGCGGATCGCAGGAAGCGATGCTGGAGGCACGAAAAGCGGGCAAGATACGGTATATTGGTTTTACCGGACACAAAGATCCGTCGATCCACCTGCGGATGCTGGAACTTGCCGCACAGCACGGATTTCATTTCGACGCTGTCCAAATGCCAATAAACGTCATGGATGCACATTTCCGCAGCTTCGAAGCTCAGGTTCTGCCGGTGTTAGTCCAGAACGAGATCGGCGTGGAAGCGATGAAGACGTTTGGCGATCATTTCATTTTGCAGAGTGGCACGGTCCAACCGATCGAGTGCCTGCATTACTCCATGAGCTTACCCACCTCTGTAGTCATCACCGGGATTGACAGTATCCAGGTTTTGGATCAGGCGATCGAAGCGGCGCGCACGTACAAGCCGCTGACAAAAAGCGAAATCTCGGCCTTGCTAGCTCGGACGCGGGAGGCGGCGTTGGGTGGAAAGTTCGAACTGTACAAGATCAGCAGCCACTTTGACGGAACGGCCCACAACCCGCAGTGGCTCGGTTGACCGGCAATGCAAACGGGAGAAGTCGGTGGAGATGGCCGGCAGCCAACATCGGAAGGTCGCGGCAGAAACCAGATAGATCGTTTTACGATATGATTTTTGAATGATTAGGTTCTGACGGTTGTCTAATTTGGATAGAGGCTTAGACATATTATGGACGTACAACGAATCGAAAAAAATCTGGCTACCGGCGGCTTCGCAAACCGCGCGGCGACAGACCCTCTGCCGGAGTTTTCAGGAGCGGTTACACCCGTCGGTACATTTGGCGGGTCGATTGAATTCATCCTGAGAATCCGGAACGGAAAGCCAGTTGCCGCAGACACAGGTGACCAAGGCGGCGGTCAGAACTAAAGAGGGTAGAAGGTGCAAAGTAGGCGAAGCGTCCCCGCTTAGCCTGCTTCAGAGTCGAGCAAGGCGTACTCATAGCGACTTTAAGACGTGCAGCGCGGGAGCGTGCCCCTACCGACGCAGGTCCCGAGGTCGCTTTTTGACTTACGAGCAACCTTGTTCTTTCTTGTTGGTAGTTATGGAGACCAAGCAAGAACGAGCGGCACCTCCGACGAACTACCTCAATGCCGCACCGGGCGCATTCAAGGCGATGGTCAGCCTGGAGTCTTATCTACGGCATTGTGGGCTCGAGCCATCGTTGATTGAGCTGGTCAAGCTTCGCGTCTCTCAGCTAAACGATTGCGCTTACTGTATTGATAATCATTCGAAGAAATTACTTTCGAGCGGAGAACCACAAGAACGTGTTCATCTGCTCAATGCATGGCGCGATGCAAATTGTTACAGCGAACGTGAGAAGGCTGCCTTTGCCTGGGCAGAAGCAGTGACCCGGCTTTCAGAGATGTCTGGGGATGAATCGCTTTACGCAGCGGTTCGGAAGCATTTTAGCGAAAAAGAATTAATCGATCTGACACTCGCGATCATCGCCATCAATGGTTGGAACCGGTTGAACATCGCCTTTCGCATTCCGGCAGGGTTCCAGTTTTGAAAATCGGCATCGCAGCTACGGCTCCGGTAGGGCGAGGCTCCCGACTCCGCCCCTGTTGCCCCTTGCTACGTCGGGCTAGCCGTCCGAGCCGAGGGGAAAGGACACGCGGTACGACGTAGGCGAACCGTCTCGGTTTGCTTAGTTCCGAAGAGTGCAAAGCGGGACGCTTCGCCTACTTTGAGTCACGCGCCTCGGCTCGGAGGGAGCCTCGCCCTACCAGAGCCTCGCTCGACCGTACCGATGTGGACGATTCCGCGTTTAAGTACGTGACAAAGATTTTGCGTGCTTGCAAGATGAGGCAAAGCCAAACTGCGGAGTGTTGATCTATCAGTGAACTATGGATACAACTGCCCTCCAGAGCAAAACGCTCTCCATTGTTATGGGCGGCGGAGCGGGAACGCGCCTGTTTCCCTTAACCAAGGATCGCGCGAAACCGGCCGTGCCTTTGGCAGGCAAGTATCGATTGGTTGACATACCAATCAGCAATTGCCTGAATTCCGGTCTCCGCCGGGTTTATGTGCTAACCCAATTCAACAGCACCTCGCTGCACCGCCATATCAACGCCAGCTACAAATTCGACAATTTTTCCAAGAACTTTGTCGATGTCCTGGCTGCACAACAGACGCCGGAGGGTGCCCGTTGGTATCAGGGAACCGCAGATGCCGTCCGCCAGAACCTTCGTTATTTTCTGGAGGGGCCATATGAATTTTACCTGATTCTGAGCGGCGACCAGCTTTACCGAATGGACTACCGGTTGTTGCTTCGGCAGCACTTGGAGACCGGGGCAGATATTACGCTTGCAACGACGCCAGTCGACCGCTTGGCAGCTTCAGCGTTCGGCATCATGCATAGCGACTCGAATCGAAGAATCTTCCGATTTGAAGAAAAACCTAAGGAACCAGCGCTCCTGGATGAGCTACGGATCCCCCCCGCCCTGCTCAACGAACTCGGTTTGCCGGCCGATTCCGAGCTGTTTCAGGGTTCGATGGGGATCTACGTGTTTAATCGGGATATCTTGATCGAGTGTTTGAACAATGATCATGACGATTTCGGTAAACACATTATCCCGACTTCACTCCAGGAGTACAAGGTGATGACCTACATCTTCCAGGGGTATTGGGAAGATATCGGTACCGTCCGGGCGTTTTTCGAAGCTAACCTGGCGCTGACGGACACCTTGCCACCCTACAACTTCTTCGACCGGATCTACCCGATTTACACTCATCCCCGGTTTCTGCCGGCCACCAAAATCAACGCCGCCACGATCCGGCACGCGATCATCGGCGATGGCTGCATCATTTCGGACGCACACATCGAGAGAGCGGTCATCGGTATCCGCAGCATCATCGAGAGTGGCGCAACCATTCGGAATTCCATCATCATGGGCGCAGACTATTACCAGGATGAGGC
>JAFAJU010000375.1 GCA_019236035.1 Verrucomicrobiota bacterium
CATCGAAGGAGGTTCCACAATGTCAGGTTCATCTCGTCTCTTCTCAAAAGTGCTGCTTACCAACGACGACGGGATCGATGCTCTTGGGCTTCGAACGTTGACGGAGCTGGCAGAGGAACTGGCCGAGGAGGTTTGGATCGTGGCCCCGGATCACGACCAGAGCGGGACGTCACATTCTCTCAGCCTGAACAGCCCCCTGCGCGTCTCGCAAAAAGACGAGCGCAGATACTCAGTCTCCGGAACGCCCGGCGATTGCGTCGTCATGGCGGTTCGCCACCTCATGATGTCGGGGAGACCAGACCTGATTCTGTCCGGCATTAACCGCGGCGCGAATCTTGGGGTAGAGACCGTCTTCTCAGGAACGGTGGGAGCGGCCATGACTGGCATGTTGCTCGGCATCCCGTCGATGGCTCTCAGCCAGGCCTTCAGTGATCGCAATGCTGTTCGCTGGGACACGGCTCGAGCGCTTGCCCCCAAGGTCATTATGCAGTTCGCCGGGGGTGCTTGGAGCCAAGGCTCAATCCTGAACATCAACTTCCCGGATGTGCCCGTTGGCGAGGTCGGGCCGATCGAACTGACGGCTCAAGGGACCGGTCTGATGGACGACGTTGAGGTCATCTCCGCGATCGATCCTCGCAGCCTCGAATATCATTGGCTCAGCCTTCGACGCTCAGCCCGAGAGGATGCGGCGGGATCGGAGGCCTTCGCCGTTGGACGGGGGCGCATATCGGTCACTCCCCTACAGTTCGAGCGGACCAATCAGAGCATTCTTGCCAGCTTGCAAGCTGGCGTGACCGGATGATGTCGTCCGTGTCCACGAGGCACCCCGGAAGACGGGGCTGAAAATCGCAGCGAATCGCCCGGGCGATAGGCACTGCAAGAAGACGGAAATCGCATCCTCGGGAATAGCGCCAAATGGTGTGGGCGTGTCAAGCGCCGTAATGCTTGGCTAATGCAAAGCCCATTTCCGATTTACCAAAATTCACTTCGTTTAACTTCACTCGTGGACCTCCGCGAGTAACTTTGTGAGAGCCATTGCCGGGCGATGGCTGCTTGCCTTGCTCTCGTTTGCCTTTTTTTTGCGCAACTCGGTTTAAACCTCTAACTAACAATCCACGCATGCCTACCGATATAGTATCCAATCAATCAGAGAGAGCCGAGCCGGCGATCGGCTTTGGTCCCAACCGGGGAGGCGACTTCTCGCAGGAGGATTATCACCATCCCGCCGCCGGGTGGGGCGCTGCCATCAGCGTCTCCAAGGTACTGATCAGCCAGGGTGAATTAATCAACGGCACTCGTGCCGTCTTTAAGATGAATCATGAGAACGGCGGATACGACTGCCCTGGATGCGCCTGGCCGGATGATCGCAAGGGATTGCGCATGGACATCTGCGAAAATGGCATCAAGCACGCGACCTGGGAAATGTCGCGCAAGCTGGTGGAGCGCGATTTTTTCGCGGCGCATACGGTAAAGGAGTTAACGAGGTGGAGCGATTATGCGCTTGAGGCAGTCGGGCGCCTTACGGAGCCGATGCGCTACGACTCGGCTTCGGACAAATACGTGCCGGTGAGCTGGGAGGAAGCCTTCGAACTGGCGGGACGGCACTTTCGCGGCCTCGACAATCCGAACCAAGCGGCTTTTTACACCTCGGGGCGGCTATGCAACGAGGCGACCTTTCTCTACCAGCTTTTCGCGCGCGAGTTAGGGACGAACAATCTACCGGATTGCTCGAACATGTGTCACGAGGCCAGTGGCCGTGCGCTCAGCGCTGCGATCGGCACCGGAAAAGGGACGGCGGACCTGGTGGATTGGGAGAAAACGGATTGCCTCATTATCATGGGAGTCAACGCCGCGTCGAACGCGCCTCGGATGCTGACTTCGCTGGCGGAGGCCTATCGCCGAGGCGCACAGATCGTGCACGTGAACCCATTGATCGAAGCAGCGTCGCGAAATACCATCGTCCCGCACGAGATTGCAAGCATGATGCTGTTTCACCCGACTCGGGTTGGGACGCTCAACATCCAGCCCAGAATCGCAGGGGACATGGCGCTTATGCGAGGCGTGGCCAAGCATCTACTGGAAGCGGCCGAGACCGCTCCGGACGCCATCGACTGGCGATTCATCGAGCGATTCACGGCAGGTTTCGAGTCCTATCAGACGCTGCTGAAAAATACCTCGTGGGAGGAAATCGAGCTTCAATCCGGAGTGCAGCGCGCGCACATCCAAGCGCTTGGTGAAGTCTATCGCCAGGCCAGGTCGGCCATCATTTCATGGTGTCTGGGTGTCACCCAGCAGGAGCACGCCGTCGACACGATCAAGGAAATCATTAACGTACTACTGATGCGCGGCAATATTGGTCGCGAAGGCGCGGGGCCGTGCCCGGTTCGCGGCCACTCAAATGTGCAAGGCAATCGCACCTGCGGCATCGATAACCGCCCGGACGAGAACTGGCTGGCGCGCCTTGACAGGGCCTGTGGCATCCAGTCGCCGCGGGAGCATGGGTTGGACACCGTTCGGGTGATTCCGGCCATGATGCGCGGCGACGTGAAGGTTTTCGTCGGAATGGGGGGCAACTTTGTTCTCGCGGCGCCGGACCCTGCCTACACCTTCCCAGCGGTGCAGAAATGTGACCTCACGATTCAGGTCAGCACGAAATTGAATCGCAGCCACCTCATTCATGGGCGCGACGCGTTGATCCTGCCCTGTCTCGGCCGGACCGAAAAAGACCACGGCAGCAAGGGCCTGCAAGGCATCACCGTCGAGGACTCGATGAGCATGGTGCACCTCTCTTACGGCATGAAGAACCCGTGCTCGCCGCAGCTGCGCTCGGAATCGGCGATCATCGCCGGAATCGCAAAGGCATCCCTGCCCAACACGGCGACACCATGGGAGGAATATGCAGCGGACTACAATCGCATCCGCGATAAGATGGCCGAAGCGATCGAGGGCTTCGAGGGTTTCAATCGACGGGTGAGACAACCCCTCGGCTTTCGGCTCAAGCAACCGGCCCGCGAACTGGTTTTCCTGACCGACACGGGTCGCGCAAATTTTTCCTCGTCCCCGCTCGCAGACGCCGCCCCCAGACAGGGCCGTCTGCTTCTCGGGACCATGCGGTCGCACGATCAATGGAACACGACGATTTACTCCGATGACGATCGTTACCGGGGTGTCAAGAACCTACGCACATTGGTCTTTATGAATAAGGACGACATGAAGGATCGCGACTTGGAGAAATATGACCTCGTGGACATAACGAGCTTTGCCAAGGACGGTTCCACCCGGCAGGTGCGTGGTTACCGCGCCATTCCCTACAACCTGCCGCGCGGTTCCGCGATGGGTTACATGCCGGAGCTGAATGTGCTTTGTCCGATCGGCGACTACAGCGCTCAAAGTGACCAGCCTCTGATGAAGCATGTTGTGGTCGAGATCAAACCGTCGAACGCGGCACCAGCGATTGAGGCTGCTGACATCTCAGTCGTGAGTATGTCTGACCGCAAAACTCACCTAAAGCCGAGGCCACGAACTCATAGCCAGTAGCCCGCAAAAATCACACAACCGCGTGAGTCAATAGGGAACAGGATCGAAGCAATATGGACAACTTTCTTGCGGCGCGCTCTCAGATGGGAATGTCATTGGCGTTCCACATCATTTTTGCTGTTATTGGAATGGCGATGCCACTGTTAATGGTCGTATCCGAGGGTTGTTATCTGTGGACAAAAAAGCCCATTTATCTTGAATTGAGTAAGCGATGGGCGGCAGGCACGGCGATTCTATTCGCGGTCGGAGCGGTGTCCGGTACGGTCCTTTCATTCGAGCTGGGACTGCTCTGGCCGAAGTTTATGCAATATGCCGGCGGGATCATTGGCATGCCTTTCTCGCTCGAGGGCTTCGCCTTCTTCACCGAGGCGATCTTTCTCGGGATCTATCTTTTTGGATGGAACCGGGTCTCTCCCGTGCTGCATTGGATGGCTGGAATTGTGGTAGCGGTGAGCGGTGTGCTCTCCGCCGTTTTCGTCGTGCTGGCAAACTCCTGGATGAATGCGCCGGTCGGGTTTGACGTCGTTAACGGCCAGCCGGTCAACGTCAATCCGATCGCAGCAATGTTCAATCCGGCGTCGCTTCACGAAACCATTCACATGGTGTTGGCGGCTTACGTCGCTACCGCGTTTTTGGTGGCTGGAATCCACGCGTTTTTTCTTTTACGCGATCGACAAAGCGTTTTTCACCGGGCTTCCTGTAGCATTGCGCTGGTTGTGGCCTGCATCTCGATTCCTCTCCAGATGTTGAGCGGAGATTTTGCCGCGCGAGAAGTTGCGAAGCTCGAGCCACCCAAGCTCGCAGCGATGGAAGCTCATTATCAAACGAGCACCGGCGTGCCTCTAGTGATTGGGGGAATTCCGGATGATGCCACCAAAAAGGTAAATTACGCGCTTGAGATCCCCTACGGGTTAAGCATGCTGGTTGGGTACAATCCAGAAACTAAGGTAGTCGGTCTTGGGGACTTTCCTCGTGATCAGTGGCCGAACGTCCAGCTGGTGCACTGGTCCTTCGACATCATGGTAGGGACAGGATTTGCCATGCTGGCCGTGGCCGGCTGGGTGGGTTGGTTGTGGTGGCGGACTCGGCGGTTGCCCGATAACAAATGGCTGCTGCGCGCGCTGGTTTGTTGTGCGCCACTCGGCTTCATTGCGGTAGAGACCGGCTGGTTTGTGACCGAACTCGGACGGCAACCCTGGATCATTTATGGGTTTATGCGTACCAGAGATGCCGTGACGCCGATGCCCGGACTGGTGGTCCCGTTTGCCACGTTCACGACCGTTTATCTGCTGCTCGGGGTCATCGTCATCTTCTTGCTCCGTCGTCAATTTATAGCGACCCGGCCAGGCATTAAAAGGGAGCCGGTTCTCCAGCACTAACCGGGATGCTGGGCAGCAATGGTATGGGCTATGATCTATAGCCGCTTCGCGGCTGCAACCCCAACTTTCGAAAAACTATGCTAGAAATATTAATAGCAACAGTCATGCTGGCTTCACTCATTCTTTATGCGCTGATGGGTGGGGCAGATTACGGCGGCGGCATGTGGGATTTACTTGCCTCTGGCCCGAGGAAACAACGTCAGCGGCAGGCTATTGTGGAAGCGATTGCTCCGATTTGGGAGGCAAATCATGTCTGGCTGATTCTGGTCATTGTTCTACTATTTTCAGCATTTCCGCGCGCATTTTCGACGACCATGATTGCGTTACACATTCCGATCACCGCCATGTTGATCGGCATCGTTTTGCGCGGCTCGGCGTTTATATTCCGAAAGTACGATTCGACAGCAAATGCCGTGCAGCGTCGCTGGAGCACCATTTTTGGGATTGCGAGTCTCTTCACCCCATTTTTTCAGGGATTAACATTGGGCGCATTGACCACCGGGGACATTCATTTGGTCGGAGATCAGGTGACTACAGGCTTCTTCGCGGGCTGGCTTACGCCGTTTGCTTTGACCTGTGGATTATTCGCGCTGACGCTCTTGGCATTCCTGGCGGCCACCTATATGACAGTTGCGACGCAGTCCCAACCGGATCTCCAGAACGACTTTCGTCTCCGTGCGCTCTGGGCTGAGGCTGCGTTGATCCCGCTGGCGATTATCGTCTTTCTAACCTCAAAATATGGTGCCCCGTTGATGTACCATGGCCTGACCAATTGGTGGGCGCCACTCCTGCTCGCCTGGACGGCTCTGAGCGCACTCATCGCAACCTTGGCCCTCTGTTTTAGTAGATTCTATCTGGCTCGAATCGCTGCAGCGATGCAAGTGACATTTATTCTTGCCGGCTGGGGTCTGGCACAATTTCCGCACCTGGTCACACCGGATGTCACTATTCAAACCGCCGCCGCACCAGAGTCGACTCTGAAGCTTTTGCTGTTGGCCCTCGGCGCAGGTGCGGTCGTCCTCCTGCCCTCACTGTTTTACCTCTTTCAGATCTTCAAAACTCAAGCGGAGCCTTGACTATAGTTCTTTGGAATTAGCGATAATTTGCTTAAACAGCTCATTCGCCGCGCGACTTAATGGACGTTGCTTTGGCCAGATTGCCACGATTTTTCGTTCAGGTCTGGGTGAAACGAGCGATCGATACTCTGGCAAATCTGCGCGTTTGTTTCGCGTGGCCATCGCGGGAACAAGCGAGATACCAACACCGGATTGCACAAGCGCTTGAATCGTTTCCAGTTGAGCACTGCGAAAAGAGACTGTGGGTTTCAAGTCGCGCCGTTCGCAAAAATTCAGCACTTGATCGCCGAGGCAGTGCCCTTCCTTCATTACGATAAAAGGTTCCTTTTCGAGATCAGCCAGGCGCACAGTTCGCTTGCGCGTCAGCGAATGGCGCGGAGGCAAGGCCAGGCGCAATTCCTCGGCAAACAAATCCTTCACTTCCATCCGCGGGTCCTGAATCGGTCGACTCGCAACCGCGAAATCAATTTCGCACGCATTCGCGAGCTTGAGCAACTGCGCCGTCGTGTCTTCGTGAATAACAATTTCCATGCCTGGAAATTTTTTGGCAAAATCAACGACCACCGCCGGCAACAGATACGGCGCAATCGTCGGCAACACGCCCAGGATCACACGGCCGCGCAACAATCTATGCGCATCCGACGCCTCCCGCTTGGCCACGTCCACTTCCTCGAGAATCTTCAGCGCACGAGGCAAAAAAGCTTCGCCGTGCGGCGTCAGTTTCGCCTGGCGTTTCATGCGATCAAACAATCGCTCGCCCAGTTCCTCCTCCAGTTTCTGGATTTGCTGACTCAACGAAGGCTGTGACACGTGACATTGCTCCGCCGCGCGTGAGAAGTTGCCCGCGCGCGCCACCGCGACAACGTAGCGAAGCTGGTGCATCTCCATAGGAAACTCCTATGATGATCACAGGAAACAAATATTTCAACTATCACGCCAAATTACTCGATCTTTTGCACAGCTTTTATCCGGAATTCAGCTCAACCCACGTTAGGAGAAATCACATGACAACTGAAGCGAAATGTCCATTCCACCCCGAGAATTGGGAAGGTCGGTCGAACCGAGACTGGTGGCCTGAACAACTGAACCTGGGAATTCTGCATCAGCACTCGTCTAAGTCGAATCCGATGGGCGAGGAATTCAATTACGCCGAAGAGTTCAAAGGCCTCGATCTGGATGCCGTCATTCAGGATCTCAAGACTCTGATGACCGATTCCCAGGACTGGTGGCCGGCGGATTTCGGGCACTACGGAGGCTTGTTCATTCGCATGGCGTGGCACAGTGCCGGTACCTACCGTATCGGTGACGGCCGGGGCGGCGCCGGCAGAGGTCAGCAGCGCTTCGCGCCCCTCAACAGTTGGCCCGACAATGTCAGTCTCGACA
>JAFAJU010000448.1 GCA_019236035.1 Verrucomicrobiota bacterium
CGATTCAAAGCCATCTGTAACCAAAGTCTCGGGGTCGGGTTCCAGATGGATCAGGTAACTCCTCGGGACGATATCCTTCGGGAGTTTGCCCGGAGTGGTTGAAAAGTTGAATTTGTCCTCGGCATGAGAGGCGGTTGCGGCAAAGCCGATCAGAAGTAAAGCGATGGGTTTTCGCATGAGCAGGTGTTCCGAGGGGATCAACGAGCGTAACTCGCCATAGCCGCATTCACAAGCTAGGGCGAGGCTCCGTCCCGACACTGGGCTCCACATACGGTAGGGCCAAGTTTCACCTTGGCCTGGGCTTGGAGCCAGGACGCGGCGAAGCGCGTCCCTACCGAACGCTGGGCCAACCAGGGTTTGACGACGTCGGGCGCCGCGGCTCAGACGGCCGCCGTCGTTCCGCGGACGCGGAACTATGGCGCCCCTGCGAGTCCGACTTAGCAAGGGGTAACAGGGGCGGAGTCTCGGGAGCTTCGCCCTACCCTCAATCCCGATGATAGGGTGATCCGTTCAGGATGGTGTAGGCTCGGTAAATCTGTTCCAGGGCCACCAGCAGGGCGAGTTCGTGCTGCAGGGTCATCCGACCCAGGGAAAGAATGAAATCGGCATTTCTTCGGACCGTTTCGTTGTGGCCGTCGGCTCCGCCGGCGATCAGGCTGATGTGGCGAATCCCTTGAGACTCCCAGCGCTCAATGAGTTTGGCGAACTGACGACTTTCGACTTGAAGGCCCCGTTCATCTAGCACCGTCCTCCACGAGTTCTTGCTTGCTTCCAAGAGTTCAGCGGCTTCTCGCGCGGTCGTTGAGGCACGGATAAAACGCTTTTCTACCCTGGCATAGTGGAGAATGCGATCGATATATTCGTCAATGCCTGCCGCGGCAAAGCGGAGTTTGGGTTTGCCTACTGCCAAAATCTTCCAGATCACGTCCGCGTTACCGATTGTGAGGCATGAACATGGATCACCCAGGCTGGTGTAACTGAAGCCATTCGCGATACGCGATCGGCGATATCTCCGACGGCTTGATCTCGGACCGGCCACCCCAGAAAACGTTGGTATAGGATACGGGTATCCCGCACGCTTCCAAGTGAGCGTCGATCGAGGCCTTGTGATCGAGCAGGCGCTGCTTTTCGGTTCCGTGTGCGACCGCCATGATATTCACATTGCCGAATTCTGGTCCGGCCTCCCGCCAGTAGCAGTGGGTCAGGATCTCGTGCCGGCCCACCTCGGATCCGGCCTGCATTTCCCTGCCAGGTGGCACTGCCCAATGAAACAGAGCATTGAACCGGGTGACCCGAATTCCTCCGGCTGACGGTTTCACGTGCTCCAGAAATGTTGAAAACCGCCCGATGATTTTTCGCTTGTCCAGATCCTCGGCGACCGAGAAGAACCGCTCTAAAGGCAAATCCGCTTCTATGGCACGGCTGCGCCATGGATTCGGCGAGATCTCCTCGATCGCAAACTCCCGCTTCAGCGCGGAGAGAACCCTCCATTCCAGGTCGTTGAGCCTGACCACCTCAGTTCGAATCATTCCCGCAGGCCGGTCAACTCGCGCGCCGGGTTCAATCGTCTTCCGTCGCACGTGTCCGACGCCCAATGTGAAGATGCCCTTTGCCGGCATAATTTTGACCTTCTCCCCACCGGCTTTCTTTAAAAGAATATCCGTGTGCTGTTTGAGCCCGAAGCCCTGCGGAACTTTGATTGTGGTCCACAACCTGTATTCGCTGCCGGCGGTTTCCGAGTCAGTTGACCGAACAACGACATGGCCGGAGAAGGGATCTTGTTGGAACATCAAGTCGAATGCGCTCTCGAGCTTATCGTGCGGCATCTTCCAGGCGACCAGCGCTCCCTGCGCGAGATTCGTTGCCAGGAGCGTTTGGCGAACCCGTCTGATCGTCCCGGCACTCAGCATGGCCTTGATCCTTTCGAGGACCACCTCCTCCTCGACGCCGCATAGCTTGGCAATCTCCCCAAACGGTTTACGCACGAATCCCTTGATCTGATCCTCCGAGACCGCGAGGATCTTCGAGTTGACGATATCGGTGTGCTCAATAGCAATCATCTAAAGCGAACCTACCACAGAACCCGACCTGCATTAGTCCCAAATTCCTCCGCATGGCCAAGGTGAACGGCTCGACTGAGCTCGCCGAAGTCCTTGGCCCTACCAGATCGTTTGGTAGGGACGCGCTTCGTCGCGTCCTAGCCCGCAATGAGCTCGTCGAAGCTAGATGGCTTTCTCACCCGTTTCGTCAGTTCGAATGCGAATCGCCTCTTCGACCGCATAGACGAAGACCTTGCCATCTCCGATTTTGCCGGTTTTGGCCGCCTTTACAACCGCCGTTGTGGCGTTTTCTACCATGCTGTCTGCAAGGACGATCTCGATCTTGATCTTTGGCAAAAAGTCGACGGTGTATTCACTTCCTCGATAAATCTCAGTATGGCCTTTTTGACGACCAAACCCTTTTACTTCCGTAACCGTCATTCCCTCGATTCCGAGGTCGGATAACGCCTCCTTCACCTCTTCCAGCTTGAAGGGTTTTATAATCGCTTCGATTTTTTTCATTTCGTCGTTGTAGCTAAATGCCCCGGCATCCGAGCATCTGGTATTTGTTGACTACGATTTGGAATTCAATGTCAGATCTGCCCGTTGTGATTTGGGTCAAAGCGGTCACAGCGAAATATAAGCCTCCTCGCCGTGTTCGGAAATATCCAGGCCCGCGGTTTCGGTCTCCGGTGAGGCGCGCAAGCCAATCACCAGCTTAACAACGAACGCTATCACTGTGGTCGCCACCGTGGCCAGCACTAACGTCACCAGCACCGCTTTCAACTGCGACACAAAGAGCGACGCCAAGAGGTCGTCCTTCAGATTCGCGTTGACCTCTTTCGTGGCAAATATCCCGGTTAGAATTGCACCCAAAGTCCCGCCGACCGCATGTACTCCAAACGTGTCAAGCGCATCGTCATAACGGAGAGCTGGCTTCAAGACCGAGACCGCGAGGTAAGGCACCACGCCAGCAAGCACGCCGCAGATCACTGCGCCCGTCGGGTTCACGAAACCACAGGCCGGCGTTATCACGACCAGTCCGGCCACGGCTCCACTGCAAAAGCCAAGAACGCTTGCCTTACCGCGTAAAATTTTTTCCAGCATTGCCCAGGTGAAAGCCGCGATTGCTGTACATATCGTTGTGCTTGTAAAGGCATTTGCGGCGATTACATCGGCTCCAACGGCGCTGCCGGCATTAAAGCCGTACCACCCCACCCACAGCATGCCGGTGCCGACCATACACAGCACCATGCTGTGTGGCGGCATCGGTTCTTTCCTGAAGCCAAGCCGCGGACCCAGAATTAGACAAAGAATGAGCGCGCTCCAGCCGGAAGTCATATGGACGACTGTCCCGCCCGCGAAGTCGATCGCCTTAATCTGCGAACTTGTGTTCCAAATTCCGTTCATCATCCCGGTGATTCCCCAGACCATGTGCGCCTGCGGAAAGTAGACCAGGAACATCCAGCCAGTGATGAAGACCAAAACCGACATGTATTTCATTCGTTCCGCGATGGCCCCGATGATCAACGCAGGGGTAATGATCGCGAACATCAACTGGAACATGGCGTACACATTTTGTGACACCCAGAAGGCGTAGTCCGTATTCGGTGCGGAAGTAACGCCCGCAAAGAAGAAATACTCTGAACCGCCGAAAAAAGGGCTGTTAAAGTTTTTGCCGAAGACCAGGCTGTAGCCAAACGCCCACCAGAGCAGGGTGACTAAACCGGCGATTCCAAAGCACTGAGCGAGCACCGACAGGGCGTTCTTTCTTCGGACCAATCCCCCGTAGAACAATGCCAGACCTGGCAAGGTCATGAAAAGCACCAGCGCCGAAGAGGTCATCATCCAGCCGTTGTGCCCGGGACCGGGGACACCCGGGAGCGTCTTCGTCCCGTCTGTGTTGTTAATGTATGCTTCTAGGCTAGCCACGCGATCTTCCAGCGATGCGCTTTGAGTGGCGGACGGTGTCGGAGTCGTGCCGACTGCCGGGACAGGAGTGGCGGATGAAGTCGCAGCCGGCGAGGGGGCTGAAGCCGGAGGGGGGGAATTACTTGTGTCTTGAGCCGGTAAAGCCGCTGGGCTCCCGCATAAGAGGATGGCGACGGCACCAAGGAGGGTAGGGAGCCGCGTGTTTCTGAAACAATTCAGCATAGTCTGAGGCGTGATCCGATCTTTGGTTATTGGCTACGACCCGACGGCACAGGCTCCGATTCCCTCGAAAAGCCATGGTAGCCATCGGAAAAGGTCTCACTGTGGGGGTTCACAGGCGGTGTGAGCATTGCTTGTGCCACTTGGTAAACCGAAACTTTCTCGCCACGTGGTCGTGGTGTTGCAGTCGGAGTCCTCAAGCGGCCTTGAAATGATCAAATTTCGACCTTTTGGTTAATTTTGCGCAGAAATACCCGATTCTTCGGCGTTTGG
>JAFAJU010000520.1 GCA_019236035.1 Verrucomicrobiota bacterium
AGGCGTCCCGCCTGTCGGGCGTCCAAAGCGGTCAAGGGCTCTTCGTCAACGTCGTACTGAACCGCTCGCCGAGCGGCTTAAGGTCTACAAACTTGTAGGGATGATCGTCCAGGATGTTCGAATACCAGCCGAGGACGCTGGGGTGAAGCAAGTAAGCACTCGTGTACCAGTAAATAGGGATAACCGGCGAGTCATTCAGAAACAAATCCTCGGCCTGATGAAGCAGAGCGAGTCGTCTGGTCAGGTCGCCGGCATGCTCTGCTGTATTGATCAGGTTGTCGTATTGTGCGTTCGACCAGCCGGCCATGTTGTTCGGGTTACCTGTCTTCCATATGTCGAGGAAAAAGGTTGGGTCGGGCGTTCCGATCCAGCCAATGCGACCGATATCAAAATGATGTTTTGTCAGGGTGTCCATATACACTTTCCATTCCTGATTTTCGATTCCGACATCGATATTCAATTCTTCACGCCACATCTGCTGGATTGCTTCGGCGATGGTGCGATGAGTTTGGCTGGTATTCATGACGATACTGAGCTTTGGAAAGCCGCGACCGCCGGGATAGCCTGATTCCGCAAGCAGCTGTCGAGCTCGACCGGGATCAAAGCTAATTTTGCCTGCTACTGGGTAATCGCTCAGCCCGGGCGGGACGAAGCCGGTGGCCGGTTGTTGCTTGGCGCGCAAGACGTTCTGGACCAGCGCGAGCCGGTCGATGGAAAGGCTGAGTGCCAGCCGAACCTTTGGATTGTCCAGAGGTTTGCGCCCAACATTCAGATTGTAGAAATACACTCCGAGATAAGGAGCCAGCTGCAGGATTTCCGGCTCCTCTCTCCGGTAATAAGGGATCCTGTCCAGTGGCACCTGATCCGTCTTGTGTAACTGACCGGCGCGAAAAGCCCGATCGGCTGTATCAATATCCTGGATCGCGTAGAACCGGATGCCGTTAAGCTTAACTTTTGCTGCATCCCAGTAGTTTGGATTTTTGACCACCTCGATGACATCGTTCTTCCGCCAGGTTTTCAGCACGAACGGTCCGTTACCCACGTAATTACCGGGCGCTGTCCATTTCGTGTCGCGTTGGCCGATAGTTCCGAACCGCAAAATGGTTGCCGGGTGAACCGGATAGAACTGCTGGGCAGCAAGCAAGGTCGTCAGATAGGGATCCGGGCCGATCAAATCGAAGCGCAAGGTATGTGGGTCAACGGCCTTTACGCCAACCTCGTCAAAATTTGTGATTTGGCCTCGCAGATACGCCTCGGCGCCCTTAAACACAAAAAAGAAGTCTGTATTGACCGAGCCCAGCTGCGCTGTCAGAACCCTCTGAAAGCTAAAAACGAAATCGTTGGCCGTAACCGGGTCGCCATTGGACCATTTGGCGTCCGGACGAATGTGAAAGGTCCAAACGGACGCATCCTCGTTATGGTCCCAGCTTTCAGCTACCCCAGGGTCTTGTTTTGACGCGTCCTTCGGGTCCGTAATGACCAGGCCTTCGACCAGTGCGGCAAGTATCCTTCCGTCCGGGATTCCTTCTACTAGACTTGGGTCTAGGCTTTTGGCCTCGCTACCGACGGTTAGCAGCAGGATTTTGTTTCGGTTGGCTTCAATCAAAGTAGGACTTTCAGCAGCGGTCGGCGATCGCATGAACGCGACCAGACCGAGAAAAAAAATAATCCCGAGGGCACCCGCAAACCCCAATCGACCATAGCGCCTCATCCGAATACGAGCTTACCAGTAAGGTACCATAGGCTTCCAGCCTGTATCCCGGTTGCTCTTGCCACGCGCGCGACAGGCGGGACGCCTATGCTACTTTGCTGGCGCCCAATCGCTCGAAAGAAATTGACAAACATTCGAGCCCCTGCGCAATCCTGTACGTAAATCTTTACATACCGGTTTTCCCATCCCCCTGATCCCTCGGTGTGTAATGCGTGCAACATCAATTAACCCAGAGTGAATATCCCGTCCCAAAAAGGAGTTAACATGCGGACCGCTATTAGTCATGCCATGGCGTTTCGAGCCGAACCAGTTGGCGGCGTCGAAACCGGCGTTATCCAAGAGATTGCGATGAAGACCAAGCAACCACGGGCTGGTGTCGGCAACCGGCGCTTTGCGCGCATCTGCGCATCTTTTGCGCTTGTCGCCTGCGGCATAGTCGCGTCGTTGGCCGGCTTTACACAGCGGGCCGACGCAGCCGGTGCATCCAAGGACGAGATCCTGATTGGCCTCGTGACGAAGACTGAGGTCAACCCCTACTTTGTCAAGTTGCGGCAGGCAGCGACGGCGGAAGCCGAAAAGCAGGGAGCAAAGCTGATCTCACGTTTTGGCAAGTTCGACGGTGACAACGAGGGCCAGGTGGCGGCCATCGAAGACTTCATCAGCGCGGGAGTCAAAGGTATCCTGATCACGCCGAACAATTCCACGGGTGTGCTGGGCGCCGTGAAGAAGGCGCGCGACAAAGGAATCCTCGTCATCGCTCTCGATACGGCTACTGATCCCGCAGATGCTGTTGACGCGACTCTCGCAACTGACAATTTCCAGGCGGGCGTCCTCCAAGGACAGTACGCGAAGAAGGCGCTCGGCGACAAGGCCCCGAAGCTCGCGATGCTCGATGGCACCCCTGGGGGCTCTGTTGACAAGCAGCGGCATGATGGGTTCCTCAAAGGTTTCGGTATAGAGGAAGGGGACGCTGCGATTGTCGGGAAGCAGAACACTCATGGTGCCTTGGACGAAGGGCAGACGGCTATGGAAAACCTTCTGACGGCTCACCCCGATATCAATGTCGTCTATACGATCAACGAGCCAGCGGCGGAGGGTGCGTATGCGGCGATCAAGAAGGCCGGCAAGCTGAAGAACATCGTATTGACATCGATCGACGGCGGCCGTCTCGGAGTTCAATATGTCAAAGATGGCAAGATCGCGGCTACGGTGATGCAATTCCCTAAAATCATGGCTACCCGCGGGGTCGACTATGTCGTTGAGTTCGCGAAGACTGGAAAGAAGCCGAACGGATTCATCGACACCGGAGCAATCCTGATAACGGACAAACCGTTCTCGGACCTACCATCGAAGGATACTAAATTCGGGGTCGAAAACTGCTGGGGCTAATTCGTCCCTGCAATGGCGGGGAAGGGCCGCTCTGCAAATGGCGTAACCCTGGAATTTGCTGTGGCAGTCAATACCCTGGCTAAAATGAATCGCGGCGGCCCGGTGCTCGGCCGGGTGTTAACCATGCCGACATTCGGACCG
>JAFAJU010000543.1 GCA_019236035.1 Verrucomicrobiota bacterium
GCGTGATATTGACTCGTCGGCGTGCCCGGATCGAAATTCAGTTTCCCGGTAAAATCAATCGAAAGCGGAAATGCCAGCGCCAAGCTCGACATGAGCAACACCGCCGCCGCCATCAGGGTAAAGGTCACGCCGAGGGAAGCGGCTGAACCACCCCAGACCAAGCCCCCGAGCGCCATCCCTCCTTGGGAAAGCATAATATGAGTCGCATTCATGCGGCCTCGTGCCCAGGGTGGCATCGCCCGCTGGCCGGCGACCCAAAGCTCCGATGCGGCCATAGTCCAGGCGACACCCGCCAGAGCCGCCACACCCATGAACAACGGGATTTGCCGAACTCCGGCCATCAACACAAAGACGACTGCCAGCAAAACACTGGCCAAAATCGTGAGCGTATTCGGTGAGAAACGGGCACGGGCTCTAGGAATCAACACAATTGCGCAGAGCACCGAGCCTACCCCCATGCTTGTGAACAACAGACCGAGGTCTGCGGAATTGATCACCAACTTCTTAAGGGCTATGACCGGCAAAAGGGCGGGTATGACCGAAATAAAGAGCGCGAAAAGCACGTTCCGCGCGAGCACGACCTGAATTCCCGGCGCGTAGCGAACGTACCGGATCGCGCTGACAAATGACTCGAAAAAATTCTCCAGGGGCGCCTTCGCCTGCTTTTCCAATCTCTTCCACCGTGCGACTGCGGTGATAACCAGAAGGAAGCACGCCGCATTCATGGCAAAGACGAGATTGGCGCCGAAATGGACCAGGGCCAAAGCGGCCGCCGCGGGCCCGATAATTCCGCAGAGGTTAAGCTGCAAACCGCCCAAGGTCACAGCGGATGCCAGTTCGTCCTTGGTCACAACTTCCGGAACAAGTGAACTCCAGGCCGGCGCATTGAAAGCGAAACCCACGCTGATCAGAAAAACACATGTCAAAATCAGCCACGGATTTAGTAAACCCATCATGCCGAGCAAAGCGAGCGCACCCGCACAGATCGCCAACCATAGGTTCATTGCACACAAAAGCTTTTTCCGGTCAACCATGTCAGCAAGTGCGCCGGCCGGGAGCGTGAACAAGAAAAACGGGAGCGAGGCTACCGTCGACATCAGGGAAATCAGGAACATCGACGAGGTCAGGGTGTTCATCATCCAGGTCGCCGCCGTATCGTGGGCGGAAACACAAACACCCGATAGAACGCTCGCAATCCAGAGTCTGCGAAAGACCGGATTCCTGAGCGCAAACCAAAGCGATGTATTACTCATAAAACAGACAAAATTTGCCTAACCCCAAAACCTGAGTATTTCACCATGAGAATATACTATCTAAGCTCAGTTTGCGTTTTGCACAAAGTCTCATCTGCCGGACCGGCCCTCGCATACAAGTCGTTGAATTAAAATCTTTTGAAGAAGAAGTCTTGACTTGATGGAATCTTCTCCTAAGCCGTTGCAGGAATCCCCCGACGGTCCCCGGACCAGCGGAATTTTATACGCATGGTGACTAAACTCTGTCCCAAGATCATTCTGGAAGGCACACGGCTGACTGGAAAAACCGATATCGCGCTCGCACTGAATGAACATCCCCGAATTGTGGGGGTACGCAAGTATCGTTATCATTCGCCGATTGTTTCCGCCGAGTGGAACGGATTCACGAATGCGCCATGGGGTGCAAGCTTAATCAATTTCGAGGAACGGGACGAACCGGTGGTTCTGGAAACCTATCGGACCTGGGCGAGGTTGTTCGAGTTGTACAAGTACTACTCCTGGATCATTGACCGCTTTCATATCTCTACCCAGGCTCATCGGCTCTTTTACGCCGAAAAAAGGTACGATTTCAGCTGGCTTGAAAAACGCCTCGTCAAACTTGGTTTTCGACTCGTGTTTTGTTGGCGAAAGCCGGAGTCGTTCGAAGAGGCACGCGATCGACGGCTGAAGATCTCCAGCCATCCGTCACCGTACGACGATCTCACCATCTTTATCCGTGAGCAAGAGGTCGTTCAGGAGTTCGTCGACGCTTCACTGCTACCAAAGCTGGTTGTTGACGTCACGGACGGCCGGGTCGACCGGATTGTGACCCACATCGCTGATTGGCTCGAAGCAACCGGCGGACTCACGGCGCCAGATTAGGAGCCTGCGCTCAAACGCCGCCCGAGCCGCGGGGCGTGACTTCGCTTCAAAAAGCAGCAGCATTTTCCGGCGAAGCCGGAAGATGCTGCTGCCTGAGCCTGCCGCGCTCACAAATCTCGAAGATTTGTGAGCGCGGCAGGCTATTGACCTCAAATACGAATAGTCATTTAATGAGTTTCGGGTTTTATTACGGGAGACGTTCCCCCTATGAAAAAAGCGATTTTACAGCTGTCATTTTTGTTATTGGCCATCCCCGCGTTCGCATGGACCAACGGCGAACTGTTGATCTGGATGGACGCCGATCGTGGTCACGCCTTGGAGCCGATCCTCAAAAAGTTCGGAGACCAATACTCAATCAAAGTTCGAGTCGAGGCACCGCAAAATCTCACGGAAAGTTTTCCCACGGCTGCCCAAGGCGGGAAGGGACCTGATATTGTCGTCTGGGCGCATGACAAGGTCGGAGAATGGGCAGACTCCGGCTTGATTTCTCCGATCGAAGTGAGCCGTGAATTTAGAGACAAGTATTTTCCGAAGGCTTGGGAAGCGGTGACACACAAGGAGAAAATCTGGGGATTTCCGATCGGGATGGAATCGGTCACGTTGATCTACAATAAAAAGCTGCTGGACGGTCCACCGCCAGCTAAGCTTTCCGACCTGGTGGAGTTGAACGAAAAGATCAAGCGAGAACATCCGGGAGTCACCAGCATTCTTTGGGATTACAAGAGCCCCTACTACTCGTGGGGCATACTTGCAAGCGCCGGGGCTTATATCTACGCCAAGAGCGACGGCGAATACGATTGCAGTAATGTGGGCGTAGCCAATGCCGGCGCCGTGGAGGCCGTTTCGAAGATCATCGGTCTGGTGGACTCAGGCATCTTGCCCAAAAGCGTCTCATACAGTTCCACTGAAGATTTGATGGGTCAGGGCAAGCTCGCGATGATGATATCAGGACCCTGGGCCTGGGCGAATCTTATGAAGAGTGGGATCGACTTTGGCATTGCACCGGTGCCGGGATGCGGAAATCATCCGGCCAGGCCATTCGTCGGAGTGACCGCAGCGTACATAAATCGAGCCACTTCGAACCAGGATATCGCGAAAGAATTTATCGAGAACTTCCTGATGACCGAGGAAGGGTTAAAAGCCATGAACGACGCGAAACCGATCGGCATTCCTTCCCTGATCTCGCTCGCGAATGAGATGGTTCAGAGCAACCCGCTTCTTCGCGAAATGAATGCCTGCATCGAAGAAGGTGAGGTCATGCCCAATATCCCGGAAATGGGTCGATTCTGGAGCGCGGTTGGGGCCGCACTGCAGCTGGCCACACAGGGACAAGCACCGGCGGATGCGGCTCTAAAGGAGGCCGCCGATAACATGCTCAAACATTGAGTCCCCGCCGCAAGCCAGTGGTTACCGGTTACACCAGAATTTCCTCATCACATGAAAGCTATCGTTTACGACGCTCCCAGACGATTCCAATATAAGGATGTACCTGAGCCGCAAATCGAAGCCGATGACATTCTGGTTCGAATCAATGCGTGCGGGGTCTGCGGCACCGATCTGCATATCCATGAGGGGGAATTTGCTCCACGGTTCCCTTTGATTCCAGGGCACGAATTCACCGGGGAAATCGTCGCGCTTGGATCGGACGTGAAGGACCTCAAGGAAGGTCAGCGGGTCGTTGGGAATAGCAATGAAGCTTGCGGCAAGTGCTTTTACTGCATGCGCGGCAATTTTCTCCTTTGCCTTAACTTGCGGTCCTATGGCGTGACGCAGGATGGAGGATTCGCCCAATATCTTCGGATCAAGGCCGACCGTATATTTCCGATCGGTCACCTATCTCCGCGAGAGGCTGTCATGGTGGAGCCCAGCGCGTGTGCGCTGCATGGAATGGAGGTCCTTGCTATGAAACCCGGGAGTGATGTTCTCCTTTTCGGGGCCGGCCCAACCGGCCAGGTTTTGGCACAACTGTTGAAATTGAATGGAGCCGGGCGGCTTGTGGTTGCGGCACCGGCCGGCCCGAAACTTGATTTGATCGGCCGCCTCGCCGCCGATGAAATTGTGGCAATCGACCGGAACGATCCCAAAAAACATCACAGCCGATTGCATGAGCTGAGCCCGACCGGGTTTGACTACATCGTTGAAGCGACTGGTTCTGCGTCTGTTTGTGAGGATGCTATCCAGTTCGCGCGCCGCGGCGGGACGCTCCTCGTCTACGGCGTTTATCCGGAGGCCGACTCGGTGCGATTCAACCCCTTCGATCTGTTTCGCCGTGAAATCACGATCAAGGGTTCCTTTGCACAAATTGACGCCTTTCCGCGCGCCTTGGCCTATCTCGAAAGTGGCAAGATCAAGGTCAACGAGATTGTCAGCGACGAGTTTGAGCTCAAGGATTGGGGCAAAGTTTTGGAACACGCCTGGTCGCGAAAAGGGATCAAGATCGCGGTTATTCCGCCCTCATAGCCTGCGATGAGCTCGTCGCTTCGGCGGTGGCGTGATTTTTGCGGGCTAGGCAGCAAAAATCTTGTAAATGTGGACACCATTATGTCATCGATTGCCTGACGTAATTAAGTTTAAGTTGGGAACATAGGAAGCAATTCCGTCTTAGTGTCTGGGGGGTCGAGAAACGCTCGGGCGTTTGGCGCAGAAACGCTCGGGCGTCTTCCAGCCGGCCCTAAAGAAAATCTCTTGTTAGCCGGCAAACAGCGGCGAAGCCGAGACCGAGCATAGCCTAGGAGCCTGCCGGAATTACCGCGCAGCGGTTACAGATCTTAGCCTAGGGCTTCAGCCCATAAGCGCTAACTCAATTGTTATCGCCCGGCGACTTATTGTCCCGGAGGGACGCATGAGAGTAGCCTGGCACGAAGTGCCAGGAATAGCGTAAAAAGAAGCGATCCGTCCCGGAGGGACAGGCTGATTGTGCAGGAGCCGCTTTCGACCCCATCACAGAACTCAGCACATGCCAACACGATCTTTGTAGACTAACGCGCGAATACATGATCACACCGTCCCTTCGGGACGGGCTCCTCTCTCTTACGTATTCCTGGCACTTCGTGCCAGGCTACGATCGTGCAGTCCCTCCGGGACAAGGAAACAAACCGCGATTAGGTTAGCGCTTATGGGCTGAAGCCCTGGGCTAACATCTGTAACCGCTGCGCGGTACATTTTCGCAAATTCGAAAATCCCGGTCCGGCAAATTGCACGAACGACCCATTTTCGTCACAGGCTCTAACTAAAATCTAACAAATAAATATCTACCCTAGCTTTTCCAATTGATGTTGAATCAGTGCAGATTCACAGTCCAATATTAGCAAGCCTAGCACATCATAATTATAACGACGCAGCGGGACGTTTCCATTTCACAACCTACCTTCATCGCTGGAGAGATTACCATGAGACAAGTCGAGCGGATTGGTTGCCTTAACAATGGCATCTTTGTTATGAGCTTTGCGGTTCAATGGTCTGATTCGAAGGGAAGTTGGCATACTTCCGCTTGGAATAGCGGTAACTTCGATAACGGCCTGTACAAGGTGAGTCCTCCACTTTCATCGATCGGAGTCCCGGCGGATGCGAGCGGGGTGGCGCCCTACGTTTCCGCGGTTCTAGGAACAAGTAATCGGGGAGCACCTTTGGTGCAGTCGGCTAACAATGGCAGGGTGGCTGCTTACGAAGTCACGGGGACGACCTTGGACTTCAGTGTCGGGCCTCTGCCTTGGAAGAACTGGTCCCAGAACGTCGTTCATACGATGACGGTCGATGGTGAATACTACTTCGCTCCGACGAGCCTCGCTGCACTCCAAGACATCATCCGCCGAGCTGTGCAGGCGGGTGCGACAGTGCGCGTTTCCGGTCAGCGGCATGCACAGCCGCCGTTGGTCGCCGCCGACAATCGCACCACCCTGAGTCCCACCCGCTGGCTCATCGACCTCTCCTGTTATAAGGACTTAGGTCCCGGCGGCAATCAGTCCATCGAGTTGCATCCATCGGAAGGTACTGTCACAGTGAATACCGGCGTCCGCGAGGACGAGTTGGATGCGTTCCTGACCGCGAATAACTGGATGCTCAAGACTGTTACCGCCGGCGGTTTCTTCAGCCTTGGCGGGATGACGGCGATCGACGTGCACGGCGCGACAATTAACGCGCCGATCTTCGCGGAAACGGTCTCGGCGTTCAGCATCGTTGGCCCGGATGGCCAGGTGAAGACCATCAACACACAGACGCCGGCAGTGGATGGTTGGTCGCCCTTACAGTTCGCACGCGTCTCTGTCGGCGCGCTAGGAGTAGTCACCTCGGTGACGGTGGATGTGGTGCCGCGCCCGTGGGCCACGACGTTGAAATCGGGCAAGAACAGCCAAATTGTTTGCCAGGACGAGAAGGCTTTCATCGCTGAGTTCAAGACGTTGCTCGGGAGTCATAACCGGCTTGAGTCCTTCCTCAACCCGTACTCTCACAGGTTCCTCGTCTTGTGGTGGGATGTGGTCTCGTCCCCATCGACAAAGACTCCAAACCGGAGCATAACCGTCCCGAATGCGTGCGCCCTGGCGGGAAACGCGATCTTCGGCGCTCCCTATATTATACCGATAGAGCCCATCATCGAAGCTCCCCTCATCGCGGCTCAGTACGCCGGAATCCAATTTGCAGCGAGCGCGATCATTGATGCGGCATACCTCACGATCGAAGGGCTATTCGATCAGGCCACGACTGTCTACTCTGACTTGTGGCTAACCAAGGCGTCCCGTGTGATTTTCATGTCCTATTTTGTCGAACTTCCGGCTCTCGACGACGCCGGGCTCAGCAAGGCCTGGAAGGGCCTTGAAGCGGTCATGGCTCGTCTCCAGAGTTCGAGCGATTTCCTATTGGTGGGCCCGATGGAGTTCCGGTTCGTTCGCGGCGGCGACACTGCACTGGCTGGGACATACACGGAAACCCCCAATGCGACTTTCGTCAATCTGGACCTCATCGGGTACGTGCCGGCTGTTGCGGCGTCTGAGTACTCCGCCAGACTACTTCATTTCTTCGCAGACATCGAGCGTGCCTGGGTTGCGTTGGGAGGAATGCCCCACACCGGCAAGATGTTCGGCTTCTACGACCCGAGTCAACCCGCTGGATCTTTTTCGCCGCCGTTCAACCTGGGTTTCCTGGCGGATCTCGCGAAGCGCCGTGGTGCTCGAGTCAAGGCCTTCGACGCCTACCGCCGATCATGCGATCCGAACGGCATTTTCCACAACGATTTCGTAGCAGCGCTGCTGGGAGGCACGAACCAGTAGGAAAGACCTAGCCCGCAATGAGCTCGTCGATTCTCCCAGCGCGTGATTTTTGCGGGCTAGAGGCGGGCTCCCAGCGTGCTGGGCTCTAAAGACCTGAGCTAAGCGTTGTTTCGCAAGATAGGCTTCTAAAAATAAGCTGCTGTATGGGTAGCTCATAAGTGGAGAGGGAAAAACGTTTCCTATTTCTTTGATCGGGGCTAACGAGACACAGATTCGTGCGCCGGCGGGACGTATTTGGATGCGCTCAAGAAAATCAAAGCATTTCCCTCATAACCATTGAGCCACTCGCAAAGAGTAGCGCGCTGCTTGGGCCGGAGTTCTTTGATGCTGTCCTGGATTTCAGCCAAACTGTGCTTGCCCCATTGCTGGTTTCTTTTCATCTCAATCAATCAGTTGATTGCCCCTCTAGCACTTGTATTCATCCATGTCAATCAAGTGATTGATTCTTGCGAAGCCACGGGAAATCAAAGCGTTCTTGCGCGGCCAACTGGCGCCGGGCCGCACCCAGGAGTTGCAAACCGAGCTCCTGGCGGCGGGAATCCCACTTTGATTTATATTCTCACTAATGTGAGCCGGCGGCGATGTTTTTGAGCTGTTCTCAAATAATGTGGGCTCATTCTCATCTAATGTGAGCCGGAGGACCCCGTTATTCTCAGTTAATTTGAGCCGGAAACGAGCGATGTTTTTGAGCCGAGGCGATTATGTTCTCGAGCCGCTACACCTACCGGTCGCACAGTCGCCTATCCGGGTGCTTCCTTCGCTCAGGTTGAACGCGACAAGATCCAGTCGGAGCACATATACCTTGACCGGCAGACGGTAGCTGAGCAACTGGGGCTCAAACCCAAGTAAACGGCTCTTTAGAGAAAGAGCATCAAACGCGTCGCGCCGGGCTCCAGCCGTTGCCCGAGTCGCTTTTTCCCTGCTTTGAAGAAGCGCGACGCAGCGTCCATCGGGACAGTTACGTCGAAGTCGCTCGCGCCTTCTACGAAGTTCCCGCCGAACTGATCGGTCACCAGGTCTGGGTACG
>JAFAJU010000057.1 GCA_019236035.1 Verrucomicrobiota bacterium
TCGGCTCAGGCTGCACAGCTGTGCGCGCGGAGGAGTTGGCGGCTGGTCTCCCGTTCAAAACCGGATTGCGGGCAGGAGCTACTTCCCTTCCCAATGGAGTGTTACTGATCCGAGGTTTAGCGGACGCTGTCGAACCGTTGCGTCAACTGATGATCGATTGCTGGCTCCAGCTCCGGCCGCAAGTGCATGGTCTGCCACCTCGGCGCCTTCGACTCTGGGCGACGTGACGGTTCTGCAGACGAACCAATTGATCGACATTTAACTCCCATAAAACATACAGTGCGGACGTTACATGAACCTTACTCCAAGAGAAAAAGACAAGCTGTTAATCTTCACCGCCGCCCTATTGGCGGAACGGCGCTTGGCACGCGGGGTGAAGCTAAACCATCCAGAGGCAGTCGCCTACCTGACGGCAGCGCTGTTGGAAGGCGCACGAGACGGCCAAACCGTGGCAGAGCTGATGCACCGTGGCACCACACTCCTGAATCGTGATCAGGTGATGGAAGGCGTTCCTGAAATGATTCATGAGATTCAGGTTGAGGCCACTTTTCCGGACGGCACAAAACTTGTCACGGTTCACCATCCGATCGTTTAACGAAACCGGAGATTAGCAACATGATCCCTGGCGAAATCATCACATCCCCTGGCGAAATCGAGCTGAATGCAGGCAGAGGAACAGTCACGTTAACGGTCGCCAACACCGGTGATCGACCGATTCAGGTGGGCTCGCACTTTCATTTCTTCGAAGTCAATGAGGCCCTGCGTTTTGACCGCGCTAAAGCACGCGGGTTCCGACTGAACATCATTGCCGGCACAGCGGTGCGATTTGAGCCTGGCCAGGAGCGGACCGTTGAGCTAGTGGAACTCGACGGCGACCGGGTCATCTATGGATTTAACGCAAAGATCATGGGCAGACTCTGAGAGTGAGTTTCAACTGACATATCGACTATGAAAATTTCCCGCCATGCCTATGCGGAAATGTTTGGCCCCACCACGGGTGATCAGGTACGGCTTGCCGATTCGGAGCTGTTTATCGAGATCGAGCGCGATTTTACGATTTACGGAGAAGAAGTAAAATTTGGAGGTGGCAAAGTGATCCGGGACGGCATGGGCCAATCCCAACGGACAGCCAAAGACGCTGTCGACACGGTGATTACGAATGCCGTGATCGTCGATCATACAGGAATTTTGAAAGCGGACATCGGCATTAAGGATGGCCGCATCCTTGCAATCGGAAAGGCAGGAAATCCGGATATTCAGCCGGGCGTTACGATCGTGATTGGACCCGGGACCGAGGTGATCGCAGGGGAAGGCAAAATTGTCACCGCGGGCGGGATCGATACTCATATCCATTTCATTTGCCCGCAGCAGATTGATGACGCGCTCGCTTCCGGAGTCACCACGCTGATCGGGGGAGGCACGGGGCCTGCGCATGGTACGTTTGCCACGACGTGTACCCCTGGCCCATGGCATATCGAGCGGATGCTCCAGGCCGCAGATGGTTATGCGATCAATCTTGGTTTTCTGGGCAAAGGGAACGCGAGTCGACCAGAGGCTTTGCGCGAGCAAATCGTAGCCGGCGCGCTCGGTTTAAAGTTGCATGAGGATTGGGGAACAACCCCGGCCGCAATTGACGCCTGTCTGTCAGTTGCTGAGGAAACTGATACGCAAGTTGCGATCCACACCGACACGTTGAATGAATCCGGTTTCGTGGAGGCGAGTATAGCAGCGTTCAAAGGACGTACAATTCACACCTACCATACAGAGGGTGCCGGTGGCGGACACGCACCGGATATTATCAAAGTCTGCGGCGAATCGAACGTCCTCCCCTCCTCCACGAACCCGACTAAACCGTTTACCATAAATACCCTGGACGAACATCTGGACATGCTGATGGTGTGTCATCATCTGGATCCGGCGATAGTCGAGGACCTGGCTTTCGCTGAATCAAGGATACGGCGAGAAACCATTGCCGCGGAGGATATTCTCCACGATTTGGGTGCTCTGTCGATGATGTCGAGCGACTCGCAGGCGATGGGCCGGATCGGCGAAGTGATCACTCGTACCTGGCAAACGGCCCACAAAATGAAAACCCAGCGAGGCGCGCTGCCGGGCGACCGGTTCCAGAACGATAATAATCGGATCAAACGCTATGTGGCTAAGTACACGATAAATCCGGCGATCACGCACGGAATCGCTCATGAAGTCGGTTCGGTCGAAGTTGGCAAATGGGCTGACTTGGTTGTTTGGGAACCAGCGTTCTTTGGAGTGAAGCCCACGCTGGTCTTGAAAGGCGGCATGATTAACCTGGCGCTGATGGGCGACCCAAACGCTTCCATTCCGACCCCGCAACCGGTGCACTACCGAGAGATGTTCGCGACCCGGGGCGGGGCACTTGGCCGTACTTCGCTCACGTTCGTTTCGCAGGCCGCGGAAGCGGCTGGGATTGCCGACAGGTATGGCCTGAGAAAACGTGTAGTGCCGGTACGCGGCATCCGGTCTCTGGGAAAATCGGATATGATCCACAATAACCGGCAACCGAAGATCACCGTAGATCCGGAAACGTACCAGGTGGTTGCTGACGGCGAATTGCTGAACTGTGAACCGGCTAACGTCTTGCCTATGGCACAGCGATATTTCTTATTCTGATGCTTCGGATCCAAACGCACGCCAAGCGGGAACTTTCCGAGACTGAAGCGCTTAGCCTCCCAAAGCTGGTATTGCCTTTCGACCTTCGGCAAAAGAGTCGTTTAAGGGTCACTCTGGACAACGGAGTCGAAGCGGCCCTCTTCCTCGCGCGGGGAACCGTGTTGCGTGACGGCGATCTGTTAGAAGCTGAAGACCGCACTCTCGTCAGAGTTGTGGCCGCCCCGGAGAACATACTATACGTGACCGCCAATAAGCCCTACGACTTGATGCGCGCGGCCTACCACTTGGGGAATCGGCATGTTCCAGTCGAGCTCGGAGAGGGTTATCTGAAGCTGGCAACGGATCCTGTGCTGAAGGAGATGCTGACTCACCTCGGGTTAACCCTACGCGAGGATTGCCTTCCTTTTCAGCCTGAACCCGGCGCCTATGGCGGCGGACACCGCCACGGGCACGATTCGACGTTTGTTGAAGAATACGCGCGCGCTCAGCAACTCTTTCACGAACATCACGAGCACGAGCATTCGGACGAGATAGGCATCGTCCGTCCCCCCGATGATTCCCACCACCACAAGCATTCGTAAGCTAATCGCGCTCCTACATTTGGCATCCCCGGCGCTTCCAATCGGCGCGTACAGTTATTCGCAAGGATTAGAAGCAGCGATTGATGCTCAATTGGTTCACGATGCAGAGAGCGCCCGGGCTTGGATACAGAGCGGTCTGGAACAGGTTCTTGTGGTCAACGAACTCCCTACGTTGTCGATTATTTACCGGGCTTGGGAAACTGCGAGCTTTTGCGAGGTGGAAAGATTGAATGCTTGGTTTCTGGCCAGCAGAGAATCGCTCGAGTTGCGTCAGGAGACCGAGCAAATGGGTTGGTCCCTGGCTCAGCTTGCCTTAGCGCTGCGGTGGCACGACGAAAGGCGGCAAGCTGTCTTGAGTTCACTAAAGCCGGTATGCCTGCCGGCGGCTTTCGCTTACTCGGCAGGAGGATTGGGCGTCGATCAGGAGTCCTGCGTAAGCGCCTACTGCTTCAGTTGGGCAGAAAATCAGGTGGCCGCAGCCGTTAAATCTGTGCCGTTGGGCCAGAATGCCGGACAGAAAATCTTGTTTGCCATGCACGCGCTAATACCCGACGCGGTCCTCAGGGCCATCGCCACAACAGCTGATCAGATCAGCACCTTTGCGCCGCACCTAGGGATATTATCGGCACGCCACGCAACCCAGTATTCGCGTCTTTTTCGCTCTTAGCATGAAACGTACAAAGCCTAATCCGCCACTGCGCGTCGGCATCGGTGGCCCCGTGGGGTCCGGCAAAACCACTCTCGTCGAGATGCTCTGCAAATCGATGCGAGTTCGGTACGACCTGATCGTGATCACCAACGACATTTACACAAAAGAGGATCAGCGCCTTCTGATCGTCGCAGGCGCTCTTCCAGCCGAGAGAATTCTGGGGGTAGAGACCGGTGGTTGCCCACACACCGCAATTCGGGAGGACGCGTCAATCAATCTGGAAGCGGTCGATCGCATGCTGCAGAAATACCCCGATGCCGACATTGTGCTCATTGAATCTGGAGGGGACAACCTCGCTGCGACGTTTAGTCCAGA
>JAFAJU010000189.1 GCA_019236035.1 Verrucomicrobiota bacterium
TCCACTCCAAAATCTCTGGGTTTCCGCCGGAACGGGCTCCCAGTCCACCCGCGACAAGAAGGGTATCTACCTTGTCAGAGATGTCTTGGTAGAAAAGATGGCACAGTATTGAGAGTCCCGAGTAACCATGCACTGATTCTTCCCGAACGGAGCTGACTACCTCGATTTCGTAGAGTGGGCCACCGTCACCAAAGAGGCGATTCACCGTGCCGAAAACTTGAAATGGGCCTACTACATCCAATTCGTTGATAGGCGGAACCGCTAAAATAGCCACTCTCCTGCAGAGGCGATTAGCTGATTGGATTACGGCGGTTCGTCTTCTGGCTCTCATTTATCGGGTGATTATCTCCCAGATAAGCTCGGATTCGTGATGGCGCAAATCGTGGAGTAATTGGCCTTGAGGCCAGATCGGTCTGGTCTAGATCTTGTCTCACAGAAAGACACCACCAATGAACCAACCCCGGTTTCGGCTCACGATGAACACCCCGGATATCAGCGAAATACGGGAATCGCACGCCTCGGATCGATTTTACGCCCGAGCACGAAAACGTGTACTCTTCATTATCTGCTTCGGCTTTTTTCTCGTGCTGCTGGACACTACCGCCTTGAACATCGCTACCCCGGCACTCGGAAAGGAGTTTGGCGACGGGATCAGCGATTTGCAATGGGTTGTCAACAGTTACACCCTGGTATTTGCCGGTCTTTTGCTTGCTGCCGGGGCCGTTGGAGACCGGACTGGCGTAAAGCGTTCTTACCAGGTTGGCCTGGCTCTTTTCACCTTAGCCTCTCTGTTTTCCGCGGTTTCGCCGTCTCTGCTCTTGCTGATCTTGGCTCGAGCATTTCAAGGGTTGGGTGCCGCGATCATGTTACCGGCGTCACTGGCGCTGTTGTCTCACGCTTTTCCCGACCCAGCCGAACGGAGCCAAGCCGTGACCACTTGGGCGAACACGGCGAGTCTTGGGTTTGCTGTCGGTCCTCTGCTGGGCGGCGTGCTTACAACCGCGCTGGGCTGGCGCAGCATTTTTTGGATAAATGTTCCAGTGGGTATCGTCGCCCTGTATTTGAGCCACCGTCACATAGCGGAAGCGAAATCAGATCGGCCGCGTCGTATCGACTGGGGTGGACAACTAACAATTGGCTTGGCCCTGTTGGCGATGACCTATGGTTTAATCGAAGTCGGTCGCCGAGGCTGGAATAATGCCATTGTACTTACTTCTTTTACTGGTGCAGCAGTTTGTCTCGCTGCTTTTTTTGTCCTGGAGCGTAGAAGCGATCATCCAGTGCTGCCCGATTTCTTGTTCTCGCAGGTGACCTTCTCAACTTGTCTTGCGGTTGGGTTTGTTCTGAACTTCAGCATGTATGGCATTCTCTTTGTCGAATCGGTTTTCCTGCAACATGCCCAGGGAATGGACGCACTTGCTACCGGGCTGACAATCACTCCATTTACAGTCCTTCCTACAATTACCAGCCGCCTCTTAGGAAGAAGGAATGGTGCCTCCTATCTGCGCCCACGCATTGTTGTGGGTCTGGCCCTGGCTGCGATTGGGTCCGCCATACTCGCTGTTGCCGCCTTTGATGCGATATTATGGCCGGTGCCAGCCGGCCTCGGAATTCTAGGGATCAGCATGGGTTCTATCATGCCGGCCATGACGGCCGGTGTGTTGACGTCTTCGCCCCCGGAAAACTCCGGCCTGGCTTCGGGTTTGCTAAATTCGACCCGTCAAGTTGGCGGTACTATCGGGGTAGCGCTTTTGGGTACGATCATGCAAACCCTGCCGTCGGCTTGGGGCGTTATCTGCGCGCTGATAGTCGCATCGTTGGTGTTTTTGTGTGCTGCGGAGTTAAGCCGACGGACGCTGCGTTGAACTCGGACGCTGTTTTTAAGCTGCATTTCTCATGAAAAATGCAGCTTAACGAATGAAGTGCTGTGTCCCTGCCATGCACCGCCAATTCCAGAAAAAGTGTCGAGCTAAACCAGTCGCAAACGCAAACCATAAGCCACTAACAAACAGATACACCGAGAGCCCAACGGCAATTCAGACAACGATTCCGTCTATTGGGGATAAAAGCGAGTCTGCGCGAAAGGCCCACTATAGGCTTCCCGAAGCGTGAGACGGAGGGAACAGCTGCGACTTAGAAGGAGCATACGTGCATGCTCAAATAGCTTTTCGCACGTTTCCCCGGTTCCGATTTTTGAGTGGAAACCCCATATCTGAGATTGAACGATGAGCTTGCTACCAAATGTGGAAGAGAAGGATCAGCCTGCGGATTCACCAACATCGCATGACTTGGATGTGGCACTGTTCCAGGTCGCCGAAGGAATGAAGTTTGATTGGCCGGAGTCGCTGCCGGTGGAACGGATCAAAACCGGGATTAGCGAAATCGCTCTTGCTTTCATCCTCTTCGTAGCACTGCTCGCCTTCTTTAGCGTCGATTGAAGACTTTAGCAGGA
>JAFAJU010000234.1 GCA_019236035.1 Verrucomicrobiota bacterium
GATACCTATGGAGTTATTGAAACTCCCGAAACTTCGGGTCTCATTCCGACGGCGACAACAGCCATTGACGCCGGTCCGACGCCGACACCCAGCTTCAGCCCGGTTCCGGCCACAAGCCCGATTCCCGGCGCGAGCCCAGAGTCCAGCGCAAGCCCAGCGTCTGACGCGAGCCCAGCGTCCGATGCAAGTCCAACATCGACGCCTGGCACCAATCAATAGCCGAGTTTACGGGTAAGGTCTCTCCAATTGTCTACCGAGGCGCCCTGGTTGCCCTGGGTGTGGCTGTTATCATCGCGGCCACCGCCGCGATTTGGCTGGTTCGTTCTGTCTGGACTGATCGTGGATGGTCTTATGGCCACTGAAATTCGCTTTGGACTAATTGGGTTGGGCCTTATGGGCAGGGAATTTGCCAGTGCAGCTGCACGCTGGAGCCACCTCACGAATATCGATGCTCGCCCGGTAATCGTGGCAGCTTGTGACACAAACGAGAGCACCTTCGGCTGGTTTAAACAGAATGTGCAAACCCTAGGGTTCACGACGACCGATTACCATGCCCTCCTGGATCGACAGGATGTCCAGGCCATCTATTGTGCCGTCCCCCATCATCTACATGCTCAGTTTTATACGGACATCGTTCAGGCAGGGAAACACCTGCTCGGAGAAAAGCCGTTCGGTATCGATTTGCACGCTAATCGCACGATTCTGAGCGTTATCGAAAAGAACCCTAACGTCTTTGTTCGCTGCTCTTCGGAATTTCCTTTCTTTCCCGGGGGAGTGGCCGTCATCCGTGCTTTGTTGGAAAAAGATTTCGGTAAGATCATCGAAGTCGAAAGCGGCATCCTCCACTCGTCTGATCTCAATCCGAAAAAAGCGATTAATTGGAAACGCATGATCGAGTACAACGGCGAATATGGCTGTATGGGTGATCTGGGGCTGCACGCCCTCCACATCCCCCTTAGATTCGGCTGGTTTCCGAGTCGGGTACAGGCCCAACTCAGCAAGATTGTCCGGGAACGGCCGAATGCGCACGGAGACTTGGTTCCCTGCACGACGTGGGACAATGCAACGATATTTGGCGAGGTCGATCTGAAGGATCAACAGTTTCCGATAACCTTTCATACGAAGCGAATTGCTCCCGGCGAAACGAACACCTGGTTTATTCGGGTGATCGGCACGAGGCGATCGATGGAGTATTCGACAAAATACCCAAAGACACTGAAAGTGATGGAATATGCCGAGGGCGGCCCGCAGGCATGGCAACATATTGACCTTGGCTATGAGAGCGCCTATGCAACGATTACTGGCCGGATCTTCGAGTTCGGGTTCACGGACAGCATTCTACAGATGTGGGGCGCATTCTGCGACGAGCTCGCCAACGGGCGGGAGAGAATGAAACAACCTTTTTATTGCGCAACGCCCCAGGAGGCGCATCAGAGCCATTTAATTTTTACTCAGGCGCTCGAGTCCCACAGCGTGCGCGACCGCAAATCGCACGGTGATTGAGTGGAACCAAAAAAGGGGCGGAGAGCGAGAATGATCGTTCTAGCCTGCATCGCTCACAAATCTCTAAAGATTTGTGAGCGATGCAGGCTCAGCGCGTGATTTTTGCGGGTTAGAGGGATTGAGGAGTGGTGTCCATTGACGGTGGCGTCGTGTTCGATAATTTCGAGGGAGAACGAATCGTTCTTCGATTTTATCCAGAGCTAAATGAACCAGTTCAAATCACTCCGTGCTTCTTCGCTTTACTGTCCCAAGTGCCGGACGGCGCAACCGGTTCGGGAAAAGTTGTTGCTGATTTTACCGGACCGAGAGATTTACGACTATTTGTGCACCAGTTGCGCCAGTTCGGTAGGATCACGGGAGGTCCGGGCTTCCGAAGTAGCGCGTCCGCCATTGATCTTGCACTGAGCAAAGGCACCCCCGGCAACTCCTGAAGTCCTGCGTTGCCGCGTAGAACAATTTTGGAGTTGCTGACTGCCGTTTAATATGTTCAAATGAACATATGAACAACGCGGATGTCATTCCACCGGCGGTGGCCGGTTCCCTGGCAGAAATTGAACGCTCAGTTCAACGCTTTCGCAGCAGCTACAGTCTAGGCGCAGATCCGGAGCGGTTGCTTACAGAAGAAATCATCACAATGAGAGTCGAGTTGATCAGATTGTGGTCTGAGATCAATGCGGACAAGAATAGCCGCATGCGCCACTGATCCCAGCGGTGGGATCGTTCGTCCCGGAAGTGCAAAATACGGAAGTGCCACGCGCTTTTTCGGCGGAATTTTTGCAGGTAACCGAGCTGACAACCGGTTATACCTGTATTGCGAGCATTTGGCATTAGAAATGCTTTGCATTCTTTGTTCACCAAAGAATGAGCTGATAAGAGCCCGATGAGAAGCAAGGCCAAAAAAACCTTTGAGAGCCATCGCGCACGCTCTGTGCCGGAGAGTACCGGTGGCGACAAAGACTCTGGTGACTAGAAAGATTCCGCTCCATATGAATAATTCGATCAGCAAAGCGGCCTACAGCGGACTCGGGCATTGTTCGGTCTGCGGGCTATGGACAAAACTAGAGATGTGGGACGACGGACTTAACGGTCGGTTCTGCTTGGGTTGCTTCGATCACGTAGTTGATGCCCAACAGTTATTGGCAAGTCATGGTTTGGTTCACCCCGGCCCTGAGATAAAACAAGGGGCAAGAAACAGCTAACGTTCCGCTGCAACCCAATCGTCCCTCGGGAAGCCTGACCTGCTCTGACAGGCTGGAACCCTATGGTACTCTGACGGCCGGTCCAATCTTCCGCGCCTTCAGCGCTCGACGTTTTGGGCTACCTGTCCTAGGCCTCGCAAGCTCAGCCTAGGCTATGCTCTGTCTCGGCTTCGCCGCTTTCGAGCAATCGATTTCGCAACAGGCCCTGCTACTCTGACAGGCTGGATGCCTATGCTACATTTGGGCGCCCCAAATGCCGCACGACGTATTTATCAGCCATTCTACAGCCGGGAAGTCGACTGCGAATGCGCTCTGCAATGAGTTGGAATCCTTTGGGATCCGATGCTGGATTCTGCCGCGGGACCTGCATATCGGCGTCCCCTGGGATAAGTCGATTGCGAACGCGGTCGCAGGTTGCAGGATCATGATTGTCGTTTTTGCGGACTATGCCGCCCGCTCGGACCGTATCGAACGACAGCTTGAAAGCGCCTTTAACACCGGCGTCATCATCATTCCTTTTCGAATTGAGGACATCGCTGCAGTCAGCCTGTTGGATTCCCCCGTGGAGCCAGAGCATTGGATTGATACAATGACACCGGAGATGCGAGCGCGTCTGCGAGCGTTGTGTGATCTGGTACAGGGATTACTCTATCGCCAAAGCGAACATGCATCTGGTCTTAATACCTGGACGATTGGACACCCACAAGAGACTCGGCGTTTGTCTAGAGATCGCGTCGCGGAGTTGCCACGGCTCAATCCAGTAAGAAATGAGGAGCAACTGCCCAGCGTAGACACCGTTACCGAGTCACCTGATGCTGCCGTGGCGGGACATTCCCAGGCTGCACTCGAGGAGATCGCCCCGACTGAACAGCAACCTCGAGAACCTCCGGAACCGTCCCGAAGGCAGCCAAGG
>JAFAJU010000255.1 GCA_019236035.1 Verrucomicrobiota bacterium
GGACTGTGTACTGATCACACCTCTCTAAATCTAAAATCTCTGCGCGCCGTCCCGAAGGATCGACCCCATCGTCCAGAAATATCCGGCACGGCCGGTCGGGCGGTGCATTGAACGGGATTTCTATCTCGATCCGGCCCTTGGTACCGAAAATCTGTACGCGCTGATAAGGCACGACCTGCGTGCTGCAGGTGAAGACCGATTGCCCGGAAGGAAAGTGGAGTATGCCGGAGGTTATCACGTCGGTTCGCGTCTCCGGATCTACTTCTATTAGCGCGGATACCCTTGTTGGTTCCTCGCCAAAGATAAGCCGCGATGTGTAAACGAGATAACAGCCAATGTCCATCAGGGCACCGCCCCCGTAGGCCAAGATGTTGCTAATATTTTTCAAATCACGGTTGTAGTAACTGAAATATCCCATGACGGACCGGACCGGGCCGATTCGCCCTTCCTTGATGAAATCAAGCGCGCGGCTCCATTGAGGATGAGTGCGAACCATAAAGGCCTCTTCGATTTTAACGCCGGTGCGATCACGGGCCTTTAAGAGCGAAACGGCTTCCTCAACCGTCAGACTGATCGGCTTTTCGCAGAGAACATGTTTTCCAGCTTCTGCGGCCTTGATGGACCATGGGACGTGCAGATGGTTCGGTAGCGGGTTATAAACGGCCTCGATCTCCGGATCGGCCAATAGTTCCTCGTAAGACCCGTACGCCTTAGGAATCCCTAATTGCTCGGCTGCTTGTTGCGCTTTAGTGAGGTCCCTTGAAGCGATCCCGCGTATATGACACCATTCGCCGCGCTGCATCGCCGGGATGACTTTTTTGACTGCGATCCCTGCCACACCCAATACTCCCCATTCGACTTTCTTGCTCATCTCTCGTTTAGACCTTTCTGGAAACTTGGTGCAATTTTAGAAACAGCTTACGCTAATGCCTCGAAAAATCGCAATAGTCGGCGTCGGCCTGGTGGGCCGCGGATGGTCTATCGTTTTCGCTCGTGCGGGCTTCGAAGTGGCGCTTTTCGACAGCAACCCTGCTGCCGTAGCCGGGGCCCCCAGTCTTATTCGTCAGAGCCTGGATAAGCTTGTTACCCATGGACTGATCGAAAATGCAGACACCGTTGCGAACCGGATTCAACCGGCGCAAACTTTGGGCCGGGCGCTGGAACACGCGGAGTACGTCCAAGAAAGCGTCTTCGAAGATGTGGCTGCCAAGCAGAATATTCTTACCGCGATTGACGCGAACGTTGACAGTGCCACTCTGATCGGTAGTTCTTCATCCGGGATCCCGGCATCAGCGTTTACCGAACACGTCAAATGCCGTGATCGGTGCCTGATTGCTCATCCGGTCAATCCGCCATACCTCGCTCCCGTGGTCGAGCTCATCCCCGCTCCCTGGACCTCGCGGCAGACAGTGCATTCCGTTCGGTCGCTCATGGAGAGTGTCGCCCAGGTTCCGGTCGAAATGACCCGTGAAATCGAAGGATTTTTGCTCAATCGGCTGCAAGGCGTGCTGTTAATGGAAGCTTGGCGCCTGGTGGAAGAAGGCTACGCCACCGTTGAAGATATTGATCGCACGATAAAATATGGCCTGGGACTTCGCTGGAGCTTTATGGGGCCGTTCGAAACGATAGACCTCAATGCTCCCGGCGGGGTCGCGGATTACGCAGAACGGCTGGGGCCACTTTACCATCGGATCGCCGCGTCCAGAACGGAGCATCATGTTTGGTCCCCCGAGCTTATCTCCGAAGTGGAACGCCAGCGGCGCATGATGCTATCCGCCGATGATCTCACACGGCGAATGGCATGGCGAGACGAGCGCCTCATGTCGCTCGCCGTCCACAAGCGTGATCAGGAAGAACGCGCTTAGCCTGCATCGCTCAAAAATCCATAGAGATTTTTGAACGATGCAGGCTATTCAGTCTTGCGCTTGCCACTCATTCCGATAACCTCACCCTGCTTTAGTTTCCCAGCGATTCTCTAACGGGACAGGCTGGCAGGGCGGAGAATCGGCCCGCGGCGAAACCGAAAATCATAACCCCAATCAAGGATCAGATATGGCAGATGTACCCGACCGGAACAACCTCTTAAAGGATGTGGAGATTAAAGGCTCAATCAAGTTCACGAATGAACTCGTCTTCGATGGGAACCTAGACGGCAACGTTTCATCCGCGGAAGGCATTCTGATCGTTGGCGAAAATGCGAGCCTTCGCGGCGACGTGAAGACGAAGACGGTCATTTTAAAGGGAACCGTGAACGGGAACATCACGGTTCAGGAGCGGTGTGAGCTTCACGCGAATGCCCAGTTGATCGGTGATCTGAAGGCGGTCCGTTTGTCGCTCGAAGACGGTGCCACCTTCCTCGGCAAGTTGGAAGTCAACCCCGGTAAGGCGCCGATCAAAACCGTCCCGCAGAAGCCTGAGCCGCAGAAAATTCAAGAGCCGCAGAAAATTGGCGCTCCGCGTTGAGACGCGGGCCGGCACGTTAGGGCGAGGCAAAGCGGTAGGGCGAGGCTCCGCCCGAGCCGCGGCGCGACGCGGCGCGTGGCGTCGTCCTGCCCTTTTACACGTCACGCGTCGCGACGCGGCTCGGCGAAGTCCTCGCCCTACCAAATTTCTTGTCGCCGGATACAACCGGCTCGATATAGATATTGGTTGTCTTGTACGTCCCCGTCAGGAAATCAAAAGCCCGTATGGTAGAACTTGGAGCCGGCGAATGAGCACAAGCGAAGTAGATCTAAATGACCCCCTGAATTGGTACATTGCCGATTCAATGGACGATTACAGCGTGCGTCTGGACCCTGAAGTGGCGAAGGAGATAGTTCATCGTCACGCTGGGTATCCTAAGTTGGTGAAAGCCCTCAGAGACGCGATCGCCACACTGGAGAAAGAGGGATGCGACGAAAAAGCGAAGTTGCTGAGGCGCGAACTACAAGAACTAGGCGAGCTGGAATGAGCCTAGCCCGCAAAAATCATGCGCTGGGAGAATCGGCGAGCTCATTGCGGGCTAGAGCCTCCATCGCTCAAAAATCTCTAAGGATTTGTGGGCGATGCAGGCTGGCGATCTACCCATAGCGAACAGGCAGAGGCCTGGGCGACAGTGAAAACGCCCGTAGCGTTCTTAGTTCGACCGCGTCGCGGCCGCGGATTGATGCAACAGGCATAATGCCGTGCTCGAGGATGACCTCGGCAGCCTTCTCACTGAGCCATGCTTCGGCGCACGGCTTTGCGTTTGTTTCGCCGTCGATGGCATAGGTATGAACCGGGAGGCCGGAGATCACACCGCCACCGCCTGTGTCTATTGGCCGCCCCTCCGTCGCAAAGGCATCCGCGAGTAAATAGCCGCAAAGAACGGCGGGGTTGCCCCAGAGGTAGAATTCATGTTCGGGAACCGAGAGCATCTCTTCGAAAGGAAATGCTTCGATTGGATCGCTGCCGGCGCCGTACGGCTGACGAAGAAGGAAGCGCGGCATTAGTAAGCCCAGGTGAGCAGCCTGCGGCAGCCGGCGTAAAGGGGCGAACGCATCGACGTCCTCACCGGGCAGCCAATCGTCCGGGTCGGGTTGCGAGCCGAAGGAGCGGCAACCGACCATCTCCGGACCGGCACCGGACACGAATGCTGTCTGATGAGCCTCCGCGAGAGAGCCCAGCGTTTTCAGCAAAGCCAGATCTTGCCGGTCGAATGTGTACATCCCCAGCACCACACCGGGGCTAAGCTCCTGGAGCTGTTTGAAAATTGCAGTTTTCGCCAAATCACCGGCAACCGCCAAGGCTGCCAGCTCGTCTTTTGTGATGTCGATGAGGTAACATTGGGTCTGGTCGTCGATTCCCCGAATCAGGAAATCGATTCCCCGCCAAGCGGCTTCGAGGGCTTGAAAATCGGGTTCGTGCAGGAGTTTTCCGAGGCGCTCTGACAGCTCTCTTTCGACTAATTGAGCGGTTTCGGTTTGTTGCGGGCTTTGACCCGGAACAACGCTCGGCGCGATGAGCTGTTTGATCAGTTTTTCTACAGCAGAGGCGGCCGGCACAGCTTTGGACGGCTGGGTGGCGGGCTTTTCAAGAAGCCTGGTGAGCAGCTCTTCATTTGTCTCGGTCGAACTTGACGGCGGCCGCTCAGTTCGGGTCGAGGGCATTTTCAAAACTTCCCGCGACTCGGCGACGGCTGCGTCTGCAGTTGCTGGGTTGAGCAGCCTGGCGCGCAAATTGGCCAGCCGCGAGAGCGATTCGACTCGATGTATAAGTTCATCGGGGTGAAAATCCTCCAGGCGCCAGAACTTGAGCGTTAGTTCGTCACTGCCGGCTTTAGCCGCCGGAAAATTGAGCGCAACATCGAATTTTGCGAAGGCACTTTCGAAGTTTTCGCAGTCGATCCGCACTGGACGAGCCGGCGACAGTGAGTTTCCCTGACGGTGGCTGCGCCCGCTGAAATCGCCAAGGATTGCAAGACGAAAGAACGTTTCATCGTCTAGTCGGCCCGAAGCTTGAGCAGGCTTAGATGTGAGGTGGACGCTCATCTGGCCGCCAGTGATTGCTTGAGGCATATAGTGAGGAGGTTTGATCCAACCCGGTCGTGACTAACCGGCTGAACCTGGTGCTCCATTGTAAGCGAAGGCTCCAGCCTTTGCCAGCCTAGCCTGCATCGCTCACAAATCTTCAGAGATTTGTGAGCGATGCAGGCTCTTGTCGCCTCGACTTTTGCGTGATTTTTGCGGGCTAGGCGGTGCGGAAATCCACAAATGTATGGAGTTTATCAGAGCACCAGATTCCGTGCGGGGCGGCCACATTTATCAATTGACGGTGTCCGACGGATCGCTAATAAATCGGTGCGGTAGGAAAGGGGTACGGACTGGCGAGGGTCACACTCGGGTTCTAATCCAGCAGACGCAGGGAGGCCATGTGACGGGCGGGCCAAAATCAATCTAATATGTTTCGAAATCGCCGAGTCCTCGCATTTCTTGTGGGTGGCGCGGTCCTCTTTGTTTGTGGAGCCTGTTTATTAGCGATTTGGGCCTTATCGATTGCTAAGCCGGCAAAGCTTTCGTGGGATCCACCGACTGTACGCAAATCGATCATGAGTTTCGGCTACAAGGTGTACGCCAACTCTCAGGTTGCGGAAGGTAAGTATTTTCTGAGCAAACTCGTATTGAAAAATACGGGTGGTCGCCCGATTCACGACCTGACCGTTACTTACCAGGTTCCGGATTTTATCTCATGGACGACGCCGGAAGTGAGCGGTGACCTGCCCCCAGGCAACTCGGTCGTTGAATTGTACTATCCGAAGTTTCCGGAAAGGATAACGCGCCTAGCAAATCAAACGACCGCTACGCTCGAGATAAAGTTGCAATGGCGTGAGGAGGGTGGCTCAGCAAAAGAACAAGTGCTCAGAGACGATTTCCTGATCTACGGCGTAAACGAAGTGCAATACAGTGACCTGCCGGCTGAGGAGATGCTCACCTGGTATGATCAGTGGAACCTGGCTCAGTTTGTGGTCTGCATGGTGACGCCGAATGATCCAATTGTTAAGGAGTATGCGGCCGCTATCACCAAGCGCATCGGCGGAACTCTGGCCGGAGTTACTCACGACCCGCGGCATGTACTGGAGTTGATGAAAGCCACCTACGATTACATGCGTGAGACTGGGATGCGTTACGCGAGCGCGGAGGGAGTTCCTATGAGCATCGGAGACATAAAGACTCTGGTGCAGACAGTGCGTTTGCCGAGAGACGTGATTACTTCGAACAACGGTCTTTGTATTGAGCTGGCGATTTTATGGGCGTCGATTCTTGATCAACTCGGCTGCCAGACTTACATCGTGCTCCGTCCCGGGCACGCGTTTACGATCGTGCAAGCGGGAGAGCAAGGGGATCAAGAGATTCCCATCGAGTGTACTGCAATCACGCCAAAGGCGGTCGGGTCGCAAGCCGATGTCCCCTTCGAGAAAGCGATTCAGATGGCTTCCGAAGACCTCCAAAGACAACAATTCAAGATTTTCCTGTCGGTCCAGAAATACCGGAGCGAGGGGTATTCTTCCCCGGAACTGCCGGATGTGGATACTGACAAGATCAAAAGTATGTTGGCATCTCGGGAGCGCGCGGGGACCACTGTCGCACAGGGCCCTGGAAGGCAAGAAGCCGCACCGGGCCCGGAAGGGCAAGAAGCCGCGCAGGGAACTGGCCAAGCTCAACCTCAGCAGGGAATGGCGCGATATGAGCATCGGGCGGGCCTCGTATCCTTCTCCTATCCTGAGTCCTGGCGGATCTTGCAACCGCCCACCGCGCTGGGCATAACATTCCGGGTCTATGACCCATCGACTTTGATGGGTATAGATGTGGTTGAAGTCCCGAATGCGAACTCAACGAACGAGGCTCTGAAGGCCGTTGCCCGAGCGTTCGCTCGCAATGGCAGCCGTATTCAGGTCGATGATTCGAAGAGACAGGGGGACCTCACCGTGGTATTGGGCCGCACGCTTAGTTCTACTGGAAATAGCGCCTGGTTCGGTGTCTTTCGTCCAGTGCGCGGCGGGGTGATCGGCGTTGCAGCCGGCTCGCCTGCAGCCAGTTTTCAAACGAACCGCCAGGCTCTACTCCAGTTGCTCGACACGGTACGTTTTCCATGATGAGACAAATATTCGGTCTAACGATGCTCTTTCTGGCCTGGCTCGTTCCGATCGGGATCGGCGAGGCCACCGAAACGATTAACACGGATGTCGTTGCTAGTTTGGATCCGTACGGAGATGGATCGATGAAGATGACGTTCCATTTGTCGGCCAGCCAATGGGCGGTCTGGAAGCAACAGTTCGGGGACCATCCAGACGTCCTTTGGCGAGACCTTAAACAAAAGTTTGCCAAGTACGCGCTCGAGAAATTCGATATTCAGAAAAACGAGGTCGAACGCACGGCAACAGCTGATATTGAAGCGCGGGCGTTTACTCGCGTTCGCGGTGATGGGACCCGTGGTATCGAAATCCCAAAGGAGTTCAGACTTGTCTCAAATAGCGGCCGTGAGTGGGTCTTCGACTTTACCACCCAAGAGTCGCCGTATTCGCCGATTCTCGCGCAGATGTCTCGAGTGATCTTGCCTGCGGATGCCACTAACGCACACATCGAACAGCCGGGGACCGGATTCCAACAACTGGTTTACCAAATGCCGGATAATTCCTCCGGCAACGTCCTGTTCCTTTGGACGGGGATCAGTGCCATGGCCGGCGGGGTCATTCTTTGGATTTTGGGATTGATGTTTTCGAGGCCAGGGTAGCCTGCATCGCTCACAAATCTTCAGAGATTTGTGAGCGATGCAGGCTCAAGAGCTTTCTAGCCCGCAATGAGCTCGTCGATTCACCCAGCGCGTGATTTTTGCGGGCTAGCCCTCTTCCTTTTCCGCCGATGGGCTCTTGGCCTTTTTCAAGAACGGCTCGAACAGATCGATCGGCACCGGCAAAAACGTGGTGGTGTTATGCTCGCTGGAAATCTCTTTCATAGTCTGCAGGAACCGGAGTTGAAGTGCGATCGGTTGCTCGGAAATCATACTTGCCGCCTGCACCAGTTTTTCTGCCGCTTGAAATTCTCCTTCGGCATTGATGATTTTCGCACGTCGCTCTCGTTCCGTCTCGGCTTGACGAGCCATCGCTCTCTTCATGCCGTCCGGTAAAACAACGTCTTTCACTTCGACGGCCGTCACCTTTATTCCCCAAGGATCGGTCTGTCGATCGATGATCTCCTGCAGAGTCAGATTGATCTTATCGCGCTGTGATAACAGTTCATCGAGCTCAGCCTGTCCAAGCACGCTGCGCAATGTGGTCTGAGAAATCAACGAAGTCGCTTTCAGGTAATTTTCGACGCGAACGACTGCAGCCTCCGGATCGACCACGCGAAAGTAAACGACGGCGTCGACGGTGACGGGCACGTTATCGCGCGTCATGACTTCCTGGCGCGCGACGTCTATCGTGACCACGCGCAGATCCATTTTAACCATGCGATCGACTATAGGAATCAGGAAAATTAATCCCGGCCCCTTGGTGCCGTGTAGCTTGCCGAGCCGGAAAATCACCCCGCGCTCGTACTCTCGCAGGACTCGAATTGCCTGTGGGAGAACGAGCGCGGCCAATATGATGATCGGGACTAACCAGCCGAGCAATCTCGCGGATTCTTCAATCATGAATCGGTTCCTCAGGTTTTTGGTATAACTTTCAGAGTCAGTCCTTCCATGGCGGTTATTTGGACGGCGTGGCCCTGGTCTATTGGTGTATCGCTTTTTGCGGTCCAGTATTCACCTTCTACGAAAACCTTTCCACCGCTCGAATCAATCGGCGTTAGGGCGCTAGCAATCTTTCCCAGCATAATCTCTCTGCCGACCTTGACGGGGAGCCGCTGCGCGCGGAGTCCTTTGCCAACAACGAAAATGAAGAACGCCGCTGTGATAACCACGCTCGGGATGATGTATGCCAGTGAGAGACGAAAGAGAGGGTCGCGCCGATTGAATAGCATCAGCGAACCTATCAGGAACGCCACAATTGCGCCGCCTGTTAGCACACCATGGGTGGGGGCGAACACGTCGATGACAAACAGCCCAACCGACAAGCCGATCAGGAGCAATCCGGCAACATTCACCGGCAAGATCGCCGCCATGTATAGTGCGAGAACAAGAGCGATCGCACCGATGACCCCCGGGAGGATCGCGCCGGGCGTGGTCATCTCGCCGATCAGCCCGTAAATCGCAACCAGCATCAGGACGAACATAACCTCGGGCCTCCAAAGCATTTGAAAGACTTGCTCGGCGGCAGACATTTTAATTTCCACGACCTTGGCGCCGGCGGTCTTGAGCTGCTTGCCGTTCACCGTCCGGCCATCGAGTTGGGTCAGCAAATCATTGAGGTCCTTTGCGATAATTTCGATGACCTTCATTTCCCGGGCTTTTTCGGCGGTGATCGAGGCGCTTTCCCGGACGGCCGACTTCGCCCATTCAACATTTCGACTGCGCCGGCTCGCGATGGCCTCCATGTAACTGACCGCAAAATTCTCGAGCTTCTTGGCCATGGTCTCGTCAGGCTTCGATTCTGCAGCGCCGGGAGCTCCGCCCAGTGCGACCGGATGCGCGGCACCGATGGTAGTGGCAGGAGCCATTGCGGCGATGTCCGCCGAGAGTGTAATAAAACAGCCGGCGCTCGCGGCCGTTGCGCCCGTCGGCGCCACGTAAACGACAACGGGAACCGGCGAAGTGAGCAATTTCTGGACGATCACGCGGGTGGAATCAAGCAAGCCGCCTGGCGTATTAAGTTGAATAATCAGGCACTGGGCACCCTGGGACTGCGCTTCATCCGTGCTGCGCGAAATATAAGTCGCCGTTGCTGGGCCAATTGCGCCGTCAATACTAATAAAACAGACTTTGTCCGCGCTAGCACTGGCCGTAAATGCGGCCAACCACCACGCCACGAGTAAGCCCGAAAACCTCATTTTCTTTGAAAGCTACCACTCTCTAGAAATGTTGCTGCGGAATTTGTAGCCGACCTCGGTTTCGGGATCGGACGAAAAAGGTGGGGCTTTCGCTCGTCGCGTATTTCGTACAAACTTCCGAAATGGTTATTCACACCGAGCGAAAGCGCCCTGCGGCGTGGTCACACTATCAGGCGCAGGCGAAGAACCCTGCGCTCGTGCCGTTTCAATGGATTGAATGGTTCTTCCGATGGCTGGCCTACTGGCTGAGTGGGTGGGCTCTTCTCGAAGTGCTCGAATATGTCGGGACGCTTTCTATTTTGGTCGCGGTAATTTCCTATTTTGCCGAAAGCGGGGATCGCACAAAACAGAAGCATTACCAGGCCTGGCAGGTGATCAACACGGCACAAGGCAAAGGCGGTAACGGAGGCAGAATCGATGCATTGGAGGAGTTAAACAATGACGGGATCGCGTTGGTGGGCGTCGATCTCAGCGACGCGTTCCTTCAAGGTATCAGGCTCGATGGCGCGGATTTGGTTCGTTCCAATTTTAGTACAGCTGATGTCAGGGGAGGAAGCTTTGTCGGCGCGCGGATGGAGTATGCCAATCTGGCCTCAGGAAATTTCCGAAATGGCAGTTTTCAGAATGCCAACTTGCGAAACGCCACGCTGCAGGATGCTGATTTGCAAGGTGCGAATTTGAGCAACACGGACTTCCAGGGAGCAGACTTGAGCAGGGCAGACCTGCGCAACGCTGACCTCCGCAACGTCAAATGGGCCGAGATTGCCGACCTGAAGTTGGCGAACATATTTGGCGTGAAGAACGCGCCGCCAGATTTTAGTCCTTGGGCGAAACAAAAAGGCGCGGTTGAGATTGAGGCTGACGCCGAGTGGTCGAAGTTGGTTGCGCCGCAATGAAAGAGCGGGCCATGACTTTCCCTGATTCGTCCGCTCTCGATGAGGCTGGCAAACGCAGTATCATCGCCGGGGTGCTCCTCGCCATGTTACTGGCGGCCCTCGACCAGACAATTGTGTCGCCCGCCCTACCAACCATCGGCACGAAGTTGGGTGATTTTCGTTATCTTCCCTGGGTGATTACCGGCTATCTCTTGACCGCCACAGCCGTCACGCCACTCTACGGGAAGTTGGCGGATATTTACGGGCGCCGACTGGTTATCTTTTCGAGTATCGGAATCTTTTTAGTCGGATCGGTGGTCTGTGCAATAGCTCCAAGCATGATCTTTCTGGTTCTTGGACGCGGTGTTCAGGGGATTGGCGGAGGAGGATTAATTGCTCTAGCGATGACCGTGATCGGCGACATCGTACCCCCGCGAGAACGGGGACTGTACCAGGGATACATCTCCGGCGTTTGGGCCACAGCCAGTCTGGCCGGACCAATCCTTGGCGGTTTTTTCTCCGAACATCTGCATTGGTCCATGATCTTCTGGATCAATCTACCGCTTGGGTTCTTTGCGATCTGGATGATAAGCGATCCGCTCAAGCGGTTGCCTCATTTGAATCGACAGCACCGGCTTGATCTGTTCGGCTCGGTGCTGATCGTTGGGGCAACTACCCTGTTACTCTTAGTGCTCACTTGGGGCGGCTCGCGGTTTGCCTGGACCTCCGCTCAGATTCTTGGACTGAGCTGCGGTTCCCTGATCCTATGGATGTTGTTCGCAATTCGTCTCCTCACCTGCGCAGAGCCGCTCTTGCCGTTGGAGGTGCTCAAAAACTCCGTCGTGCGCGCCGCGACAATGAGCATATTTTTTGCAATGGCCGCTTTCCTTGGCCTGTCGGTGTATCTGCCAATTTTCTTTGAGCGAGTCTTGCGGCTGAGCTCGAGCCAGGCGGGGCTCAGCTTGGTACCAATGATGATCGCCACTGTTGTGGGCGCTGCGATTTCCGGGCGAATGTCCGTCGCAGTTGAACACTATAAACGGATTGCGCTCATCGGCCTGCTGGGCGCACTAGTGAGCCTCTTGATTTTGGTTGGTTCCGTTTCAGGAATTTCATACTTGCCGTTCGAGTTTCTCCTTGTGATCACGGGTTTTGGCATCGGTACCCTGTTTCCAATTGCCACAGTCTCGGTCCAAAACGCGGTTGAACTTCGGAATCTCGGGGTGGCTACGGGTGTGCTCACGTTTCTACGATCCCTAGGCAGTGCGATCGGGGTCGCGGTGCTCGGTGCGGTCGTTTTCGGTGCAGGCAGAACCATGGCGTCCGAACCGATGAAATCGGCCGAAGCCGGATTAGCTTCGCAGAGCGACTTTGGTCAGGCATTTGTTTACGTGTTCCTCGTGGCCGCCATCGGTCTTGGTGTGTCGCTCGGCTGCCTCTTTGCGATGGAAGAACGTCCGCTTAGAAGGACTAGCGACTAGCCCGCAAAAATCACGCGCTGGGAAAATCGACGAGCTCATTGCGGGCTAGAAAGCTCTTGAGCCTGCATCGCTCACAAATCTCTAAAGATTTGTGAGCGATGCAGGCTAGCCGCTCGCACTGGCCCCTAATAGAAAGTCCAACAGTTTTCCAAATTCCGTTTTAAGGTCCTGGATTGTAGTTGGAGATGGGGGCTTACCCTTTGCTTGCTCGACCAGGTCCGTGATGCGGAACGGGTCGATTGGCGTATCGAGAAAAGCCGGGTGCTTCTTGGAACGCCTGAACCAGTATTTTGCGTTCCAAAAGTCGCCCTCGACCCGATGAATCATGCCATGAATGTAAGCCGGATCGGACCCCGACATTGCTTGAACAATGGAGTGGGAACGCTCAAAACCGCCGGCCTGCAACAATAACAGGCTGCGAATGCAATCGACGCGTGGCCCGCGGCTGTTTGCCAGGGCGAGATCACTCACGCTGGTTAATTCTCCAACGAGTTCATGTTGGATCTCCGGGTGTGACAATGAGACTCGCGGTGTCTGAAGTTTCGCGAGAAACTGTTCGAGAAAGGCTGAGTGAGTCATCGAAGCTAATTCAATTCCTGACGGTCTCCATGTCACGCCATGTGGAGAACGTTTATCACAATATACAGGGCCCCGGAAAAGGTCGCTGCTCCAATAAAAACGCAAGCCGGCAGCGTCAAGACCCATGCCAGCACGATATTTCGAAGTGTTTTTGCCTGCAGCCCCGATCTATTCGCCGCCATGGTGCCGGCAATCCCTGAAGATAAGACGTGCGTCGTACTGACGGGTAGCCCGAATGAGTCAGCCGCCATGATCGTCCCCATGGCGACGAGCTCGGCCGAAGCCCCTTGCGCGTATGTCAGATGCGACTTACCAATCTTTTCTCCAACTGTCACGACGATCCGTTTCCAACCAATCATTGTCCCGCAGCCCAGTGCAATCGCGACAGCGAACTTTACCCAGACCGGGATGAACTGTGTCATCGGCCGGAGCTTAGAGCGAAACTGCATCAGAGCGGCCCGCTGCTCCGGGTCGGTCAGCTTGCCGAGCCTGTTCAGTTTGTTGATGGATTCAGAGACCAGGTAAATCTCGCTGCGGAGTTGAGAACGCTCCTCCTTTGGGACGTCGGCAAAGCTGTTTTTGCCGTTCAGGCGATTCACAATAGCGCGATCCTTGGCGGCGAGCGCCGGGAAGATATCGTCATTGAAGCTCCCGCTCGTTTTCAAAAAAGCCGAGAGCACGTCGGCGGCAGCTTTATCTTCGATGCTCCTCCCGTTACCGGCCAAGTCGAGCATAGCCATGGTCTTGCGGGCATCGAGCTCGAGGTCTGCGACACTTTTCGGATCTGCATCGAGGTTCAATGCGAAAACTGCGGGAATAATTCCAATCAGAATCAACATGATAAGTCCCATTCCCTTTTGCCCGTCATTCGACCCGTGCGCGAAACTGACGCCGGTGCAAGTCAGCATCAGGATGCCGCGGATCCACCAAGGCGGCGGTTTCACCGAATCGGGTGGTCGATACAACTCTGGTCGACGAATCAGAAATTTGAGCAGCAGCAACAAGATCGCTGAGCAAACGAAGCCCACGATTGGAGAGACGATCAAAGAGCTGAACACCTCTGAAGCCTTGGACCAGTTTACACCTTCGCCGAACACATGGCCAGAAACCATCGAGTTGGCCAGTCCGACCCCCATAATCGAGCCAATCAAAGTATGGGAACTGGAAGCCGGCAGACCTAGATACCAGGTCCCAACGTTCCATATGATCGCGGAGATCAGCAAGGCAAAAACCATGGCGAATCCCGCGCCCGAGCCGACGTTTAGCACTAACTCGACAGGCAGGAGTGCGACTACTCCGAACGCGACCGCTCCGCTCGAGGTTAGTACCCCGATCAGGTTCCACAAACCTGACCAGATCACGGCGATCCAGGGCCTGAGGCTGTGAGTGTAAATCACCGTCGCAACCGCATTCGCCGTGTCATGAAAGCCGTTGACGAATTCGAAGCTGAGTGCCATTAGCAATGCAAGTAACAGAAACAGCGCCGTACCGATACCGAGGGTTTCGCCAAAGAGTTCCATATTGGGTTTACGTTTTCTGTTCTCGGAAAAGATCAGTTGCCGAAAGTCTAGACAATCAAAGCTAGGTTACAATTCTGTAACATTGCCAGCATTTTTACGTCGAACCCGATTTGACTGAGCGAAGGTAAAGGCTCAATCCCACAGATCTTGCGCATGGAAAAAATTCTGTCGAAGCTTGACGCGCAACTGCGACTGATCCTGGCTCTGATCGGATCAGGTATAGTTTTCGCAGTGACAATTGGGCGCCTCGGGTCTCCTCTTCAGGTCATCGCCGTTTGGAATGCCTTCGCCTGGAGCTTTATTTTCCTGACTTGGTTACGAATCGTACTCTCTGATGCCCGCACCGCTGTTCAGACGGCGAAACTTCAAGATACGACACGTTGGGTCATCTTCCTGTTCGTGATTCTGGCTGCGGTGACGAGTTTGTTCGCAGTGGCCTTTCTCGTGGGCGGAGCCAAGGGACGGGGTCAAAGAGCGCTCACCGAACATCTCTTACTCGCCGGGGCCACGATTGTCTCCTCCTGGTTCCTTGTCCACACAGTGTTTACGATGCATTATGCTCACGCGTATTATAGCGACGAAGATGAAGATCCGAACACTTCTGGCGCTGGCGGACTTGAATTCCCAAACGAGAAAGAACCCGACTTTCTCGATTTTGCCTACTTCTCGTTTGTCATTGGAATGACTTGCCAGGTTTCGGATGTCCAGATCAGTTCGTCTGGAATCCGCCGCTTGGCTTTGGTGCATGGCCTGCTCTCGTTCCTATTTAACACCGTCATCCTGGCGTTAACCGTCAACCTCGCATCGGGTATTCTGTAGCG
>JAFAJU010000323.1 GCA_019236035.1 Verrucomicrobiota bacterium
TATGAAACTTCTCGCCGTCCATCCCGGGTGTCTGATGTACTCAAAAATCTACCTGCGCCTGGAGCCGTTGGGCCTTGAGTTGGTAGCTGCGGCGGCCCGTCAGGGTGGGCATGACGTGCGAGTGATCGATCTCCATGCCGAGCGCCATGTGGACTATTTCCGGCTGGTTAACGACTGGCAACCAGACGTTATCGCCTTTTCCTGCAACTATCTCGCCAATGTCCCCGAGATCCTTGATCTCGCGGCTGCGACAAAGATCAAGCTTCCAAATTGTTTCATTTTCGTTGGCGGACACAGTGCTTCGTTTATTGCGCAAGAGATCCTCGAACATAGTCGGGGTTCGATTGACTGTGTGTTGAAGGGCGAAGGCGAACCCTCGATTGTCCCTCTGCTTGAGGCCGCCCGGGACGACCGGAAGTCACTCCACCGCGTGCCTGGCGTGCACACCCTGGAAGGGCAAGGGCCAAGACCACTGTTCGTAAACAGCCTGGATGATCTCATGCCGGCCAGGGACCTGGTTCGAAACCGGAGACGGTATTTCATCGGGGTTCTGGACCCATGCGCATCAATCGAATTCAGCCGCGGTTGCCCTTGGGATTGCGTTTTTTGCAGCGCCTGGACGTTTTACGGACGAAGCTATCGAACGAAATCTCCGGACGTTGCGGTGGAAGAAATCTCGCGCATTCGCGAACCGGGGGTGTTTCTGCTCGACGACGTGGCCTTTATCCAAGTCGAGCACGGCATGCGAATCGGAGAACTGATCGCAAAAAAGGGTATTCGAAAAAAATATTACCTCGAGACCCGTGGCGATATTTTGTTGCGGAATAAAGAAGTATTCCAGTTTTGGCGGAAGTTGGGACTCGAATACATGTTTTTGGGCATCGAGGCGATCGATGAGGAAGGGCTTCGGCAGTTCCGCAAGAGAGTGACCCTGTCCCAGAATTTTGAAGCGCTGGAGTTTGCTCGCTCTCTGGGGGTTTCGGTAGCGATCAATATTATTGCGGATCCCTCCTGGGATCGTGATCGTTTCAAGGTTATTCGGGATTGGTGCATGGAAATTCCCGAGATCGTTAATATCAGTGTGAACACGCCTTATCCCGGCACGGAAAGCTGGCGCACCGAACAACGAAAATTGAGCACGCGTGACTACCGGCTTTTCGATATCCAACACGCAGTTCTGCCTACTGCACTACCGTTGGAGGAGTTCTATCGCGAACTCGTAGAAACGCAGCGTGTGCTGAGCATGAAACACCTCGGCATGGCCGCCCTTCGGGAAGCCGCCGGGCTCGCTGTCGAACGATTGCTCCATGGTCAAACCAACTTTGTGAAGATGTTGTGGAAGTTTAATAGCGTCTACAATCCAAACCTGCAGATCGAAGACCACCGGCAGCCGGTGAAGTACGAGATCACGTTACCCCCGGATCAGGACGACAAGATAGACCGCAAGAGTCTCTACATTCATACCGCAAAGGGCCGCCAGGGACGGCAAATCGACGCCTCGACCGAGGCATTCGTTGATGCGACCCGGATGGGAGCTGATCATTAGAGGTCACGCTTCCCCGCGCCGGTAGGGCCGCGCTCCCGCGCGACCGGCGTTGCCCGCGTAACCGTCCAGGCTCGCCTCATCGCCGGTCACGCGGGAGCGCGACCCTACCGGCGCGATCGGAATTCGCTGAAATCTACTTTTTTCTCTTGCTACGGATGCGGGTTGCCCCCTGTCTTATTGACTTAACCTGACCCCCGTTTTTTTGCCGAGCATGCGAAAAGGCTACCTAGCTCTCGTTCTTCACGCCCATTTGCCGTTTGTTCGGCATCCGGAGTATCCGGAGTTCCTCGAGGAAGATTGGTTGTTCGAGGCGATCACTGAAACTTATGTGCCTCTTTGGCAGGTATTTGAGGGCTTGGTTCGCGACGGCGTGCCCTTCAGGCTGACGATGTCGTTGACCCCGCCGCTGTGTGCTATGCTCAATGATGATCTGCTGCGAGAGCGCTACCTCAGGTATCTCGATCGCGCGATTGGGCTGGCCAAACGCGAGATCGAACGGACCCAGGCAGAACCGGAAATAAATCATCTCGCGAGGATTTATTACTCCCGTTTTCTGGAATGCCGTGAGATTTACGTCGACCGCTTGCAGTGCGATCTGGTTGGCGCGTTCAAACGGTTTCAAGATGCCGGTTTTCTTGAGATCATCACTTGCGCGGCGACGCACGGGTTCCTTCCCTTGATGGAGCAGCATCCCGAAGCGGTGCGTGCTCAGATTCAGATCGCCTGCGACGACTATCAAGCCAATTTCGGACGGAAGCCGCGGGGCATTTGGTTACCCGAATGCGCCTATTTCTCCGGCCTGGAGAACTACCTGCAGGAGGCCGAACTCCGTTGGTTTTCCCTTGATGCTCACGGCTTGATGTTCGGCAATCCGCGTCCGCGCTACGCGATCTATACGCCCTGTTTTACGGCGGCCGGCCCCGCTGCCTTTGGACGAGACCGCGAATCAAGCAAACAGGTCTGGAGTGCACAGGAAGGCTATCCCGGTGACCCGGCCTACCGCGATTTCTACCGCGATATAGGTCATGATCTCGATTTGGACTATCTGCGTCCGTTCCTGCCGGCAGATGGCACGAGAAAATTCACCGGCATCAAGTATCATCGGATCACAGGCCGTACCCCCCATAAGCAGATCTATGTTCCCGGGTGGGCCGAAGGTGCGGCTGATTATCACGCGGGTGATTTTATGGTCAGCCGAGCGAAGCAGATTGAGCATCTCATCCGGGTCACCAATATCGAGCCGATCGTATTGAGCCCGTTCGACGCTGAGTTATTTGGTCACTGGTGGTACGAAGGGCCCAGGTTTCTCAATCTGTTTCTCCGCAAAGCGGTCTACGACCAAAAAGTGTTCCGATTGATCACACCGAGCGACTATCTAAAGGGCCACGACACGCTGCAGATTATTGCGCCGAGCCCGTCGAGCTGGGGCCACAAAGGGTTTTGGGAGGTTTGGTTGGATGAATCCAATTCCTGGATCTATCCCCACCTACATGCCGCTGCCCGGCGCATGACCGAGTCGGCCCGCGCCGTGCAAGCCAAGCCTGCAAAATGGAAGGAGCGAGTCCTCAGACAAATGGCGCGCGAACTTCTGCTGGCACAATCAAGCGATTGGGCCTTTCTCATGAAGACTGGAACAGCCCGCGACTATGCAACCAAAAGGACCAAGGATCACATCCTGCGGTTTACGCGGCTCTATGACCAGCTGAAGGGCGGCACGATTGACGAAGAATTTCTCACGAACTGCGAGTGGCGGGATAATATTTTTCCTGAATTGAATTGGAAGTATTATGTTTGATTGTTCAAGGTGGGCGTTAACCCTTGTTCTCTGGCTTCTTTCGCTCAGCACCTTGAATGCCGAAGAGGAGGAGACCAGCACTAACCAGTTAATGTTCGTGCCACCTCCTGTCGAAGGAGTAATCAGCCTTGCAGTCTATGACGGCAAAGGCAAGCTAGTCCGGGTTCTGAAAAAGGCCGCCCCCATTGATAGCTTCAAGTCGGGCTTGAACGGGCTATACGTCGACTGGGATGGAAACGACGCTCAAGGTAAAGCGCTTCCGAGCGGCAAGTTTTTTGCCCGGGGCGTACTGATCGGCGACGTGAAAGTCGCGGGTGTCGCTTTTCATCTGAATGATTGGGTCCACGGCGCAGATGACTCGCGAATTCGCAAGATCTTCTCGGCAACCTTGCTGAATGAGCTGCGTCCGGTAGTGCTGGCTGGTTCATCACAAATCGGGTTGGTAACGTTTGAAAGCAACGGAAACCGATCAAAGCTCGTTAGCCTGACGTTCAATCCGCAGACTATCAAAGCTGCCGGGTCGAACATTCTGGCGTTCGACAACACTCGTTTCGCATTGATTGATCCGGTCACAGGCGCCCAGATTTCGCAACAGAGCCTTCCCGACGTTCGAGACGCCGATGCCTTCGAAAATCGGATCCTGGTGCTGACCGGCGATCAAGTCAGATACCAGACTAACGATACGCCGCTGGATCTGAAATCGCCCGCCGACAATCTTTTTCATTGCGCAGTGCTGACTTCCTCAATTGTGGTCGCGACCAGGCAAGCGAAAATCTGGAAGCTTGCAGGCCAGCAATTCTCCGAGGTCGATCCGGGGACAACGGGAGAACTCGTTGACCTGAGCGCAGGCACCTCGGACAGCGTCTGGCTGCTGTTAAAGACCGGAAATGCGACCGTTTTGAAGCAGGTTAATGCCACCGGGGAGACGATTCGGGAAATCGCGTTGCCGCCGGAATTGCAAACAGTAACCCGGCTGAGCGCGTCGCGGAACGAGGATGCGTTGCTTTTGGTTTCTGACAACGATGGTGTCCAGCGAGTCATCGGCGTGCGCTTTCAAGTTGCGAATCAAGCGAAGTCTGTCTGGGTAAAATGGTTCGACCGCACGCTGGTCCCTTTTCGATTCTTTGATGTCAGAGAGGGCA
>JAFAJU010000417.1 GCA_019236035.1 Verrucomicrobiota bacterium
GGTGGAACTTGAGAATACAGGAGTTGCAGGAGTTCAGGAGTTGCATGAGTTCAGGAGTTGCAGAATGAGACGCCCATTCTCCGCGGCAAAGAATCCGGCTTCACTTAGAGTCGACTCCAAGTATTCGTCGTTTTCTCCCAGAAGGCAGAAGCTCCTGAACTCCTGCAACTCCTGACTCCTGAACTCCTTCATTCTCAAGTTCCCCCCCTTACCAAAGACTCCGCTATTTCTCGTACCAAATGTGGCCCGCGATAAACAAAGCCGGTATAGAGCTGGATTAGGTCCGCTCCTGCATCGAACCTCTCTCGCGCGTCATCCGCATTCATTATACCGCCAACAGAGACCACCGGAAGCGAACTCTGCGTTCGAATGTGACGCAACATCTCGATAGAGCGGATGCGCAATGGCTTTCCGCTCAGTCCGCCCGATTGGCGCATTTCTGCAGGAATTGCTTCTTGATCGGTCGTCGTATTGGTGGCGATGATTCCAGCCAGTTGATGCTCCTGCGCAAGCGCCAGGATCTCATCGACTTGTTCGCGCGTCAGGTCGGGCGCAATCTTGACCAGCAGCGGCTTCCCCTGGTTATGTTGCTGAATCACATGGAAGAGGTCACCGATCGCTCGCTTTTCCTGAAGCTTACGCAATCCGGGCGTGTTCGGTGAACTCACATTAAGGACGAAGTAATCGCCTGTGCCTTGTAAGCGGCGAAAGGACTCGAGGTAGTCGCTCGCCGCGTCCCCAAGCGCAACGCTCATGGTCTTCCCGATGTTGATGCCGACCGGAATCGTCGGCCACTGTGATGATCGCCGCAGCCGTTCGAGGCGCTCGCCGATTTTTTCGGCCCCTTCATTGTTAAACCCGAGTCGGTTAATCAGGGCTTCCTTATCCGGAATTCGAAAAATCCGCGGTACCGGGTTCCCGGGTTGAGCGCGAGCTGTGATAGTTCCAGCCTCAACAAAACCGAAGCCCAACGCTTCCCAGGCGGCGAGTGCGACCCCGTTTTTATCAAAACCCGCAGCCAAACCGATCGGATTTGGAAATCGGATCCCAAACACTTCCTTCGCCAAACGTTGATCGACGAGACGAGGAATCAGATTGAGCAACCAAGGAACTCGGGAGAGGGTTGTCAGAGCCAGTAGTGTGAAATGATGAACACGCTCCGGGTCCATCGAGAAAAGGATCGGCTTGAAGCAACGCTCGTAGAGAGACACAGCTCACACAGCTTGATGGGTTCTCAGCAAACGTCAACAGCCTGCATCGCTCACAAATCTCTGAAGATTTGTGGGCGATCCAGGCTCCTCACTTCCCGATACAGAATTCGCTGAAAATCTTCCCCAGCAGGTCTTCGGTATCCAGCTTGCCAACGACTTCGCCAACCGCCTCGAGCGCTCCTCGTAAATCGATAGAAACTAACTCCGGCGGGTTACCAATCTCCAGGCCTCGACGACCAGTTTCCAGAAACTGTTTAGCATGCTGGAGATAAGCCTGATGGCGCGCATTGATCGCTACACGGACGTCATCGAGTTTGATGGCGCCGCCCGTCACTCGGTCCCAGATTGCCTGGTTCAGATCTTCGAGACCGAATCTCTCTTTGCAGGAAAACTTGACGCCATTTGCGGGCTGCCAAGCCGGATGGACGCCAAGGTCGGCCTTATTCAGAAGGAGCACACTCCTGGTGTGTTCAGCGAGTGTCGACCCTGAGGGGGGCAGGCTGCTATCCACCACCTCGATCACCAGATCTGCCTGCGCGACTTGCTCACGCGTCCGCCGAATTCCTTCGCTCTCCAAAAGATCGGACGACTCACGTGCGCCGGCGGTGTCAATTAACCGTACGGGAATCCCACGGACGTTGATCACTTCTTCGATCGTGTCACGCGTCGTGCCCGGAACCTCACTCACAATCGCGCGATCATATCCAAGCAGAAGGTTCAGCAAGCTCGACTTTCCAACGTTTGGCGCGCCGTAGATCACCGTGCGTAGCCCATGACGAAGTATCCGGCCCTGATCAGCGGTCGCCAGCAATCGATCCAGGCGATCTTCCAGCGCCAGAATCCGGTCCAGCAGCACTCTGCCTGTATCCGGATCGATTTGCTCGTCCGGAAAGTCGATGTACGCCTCGATATGAGCCAAAACGGTCAACAATGATTCGCGGATGTCGGTGAGTTCGCTGCCCAGA
>JAFAJU010000202.1 GCA_019236035.1 Verrucomicrobiota bacterium
AGAGGTCAATCGTGGTCTACTGGTGGCCGCATTGATGGGGCACAAGGACACCGCTAAGGTATTACTCGACCATGGAGCCGAGGTTGACTCGCGAGCGGAGGATGGACGGACTCCGTTGATGTTGGCGGCCAACAAGGGAAATCAAGAGATCGTATCCTTGCTGCTGCAGGCCGGGGCTGATCCGACCTTGACCGATAAAGCCGGCGCTACGGCCGGTTCGTTGGCGACGGCGAAGGGCTTTAAAGAACTGGCAACGCGCTTACAACAGGCATCCCCGGCGTCGGCAACCGGCAGTCCTCCGGAAAAAAACTTGGTGAACCGAAATCCAGGCGAGCCTACGGGTGCCATCTCAGATCAGGAAGTACTGTTGCAATCGCAGCCAGCGGGAGCCGGCGTTGCCAAAACTCAGGCCAGCGGTGGTGCGAGCAGACCGGCGGAGTCACCTGATAGTTCTTACGATACCAAGCAAATTTCCGTGGTCGACATCCACCAGGAGTTCCTGCCGGTGATGCTCACCGAAGTGAGCGGTAAGAAGGCGAAGATCCAATCGGTTGGGGGAGAAGAGTATAGCGTCGCTGCAGGGGATCAATTGAGAGGGCTCGACTATGAGGTCACCGATGTTGAGATCCACAACACGGAGGACAAAGATGGTAATCCCGTTGACGCCTCCGTCGTTAAATTGCGGAATACGAAGACCGGGCAGACCGTTTCGCTGATCAGAGGTGTTCCCGCCCAGGAGCATGCCGCGTATGCTGTCCTCTCTTTCCCAAATTCAGAGCAAACGCTGAAATTAGAAGTGGAACAGAATTTCTCAATACCGGGGGATCCGGGCCACACCTACAAAGTCTTAGATATTCGACCGAGTCAGGTGATTATCAGACGGATCGAAGACAATCGTGTCTGGACCTTACACAAAAATACCCGTAGCTGAACTTGCTTATGAAAATCCCGCTGGAAGACCTATTCGAAGATATTGTCGGTAAAGCGCAACGCGGTCTGCATGTGGGCGACCAGGAACTTTCCCAAAAGGCTCACTTGGACCAGGAACAGCTCCGCTTGCTTAAAAACGGTTCAGGCGACCCCGCCCGCATTTCAGGATTGGCAGAAGCACTCGGCTTGGGACCCAAGGCCTTGGCCGCCAGTTATTCCAAAAGCTGGTATCCTGCCGATGTACCAATCATCGATGGAGTGAAACAGTTCAACACACCGCTCATCGATATGACGGTAAACGCCTACCTGGTGTGGGATCCTGAGACCAGAGAAGCTGCAGTCTTCGATACGGGGGCTGATGCGAGCGAACTTTTGGCTTTCGTCGACTCTGCAAGCTTGACCGTGAAATATTTGTTTCTCACACACACTCACCAGGATCACGTGGCAGATCTGGGTGTCATTGTGAAGAAGACGCACGCTGAGATCTTCGGCCCGGCACTGGAACGAATGCCTGAGACAAAGGTGGTTCGCGAAGGGGACCAATTTCGCCTCGGCAAATTGCGAATAGAGGCAAAGTTGACGAATGGGCACTCTCCCGGGGGCACCTCTTATGTTGTGCACGGTCTGCAAACAACGGTTGCGATTGTGGGCGATTCGCTGTTTGCCGGATCAATGGGAGGCGCTCCGAACGATTACCAGAAAGCGCTTCGGAACAATGCGGAGAAGTTGCTCTCCTTGCCTGAGGACACGCTCATCTGCCCGGGTCACGGCCCCCTTACCACCGTCAAAAACGAGCGCGAACACAATCCCTTTTTTGCCGGATAAGGAGGGGGTGTCGATCAAACCTAAATGCCGAAGCTGAGAAGTCGTGCTCGTCCTCGAGAATTCTGCATATCTCGCGGTCAGAGTGAGGAACAAAATAATTGCCGGAGGACCCGGCTCTCTTTTCGGCGCCTAAGGCCCACAGATCGAGCGCGAGCACGACGACGAGGACGAGCACGGTTCCCCCAACTTCGGAATCTAGGTTAAAAGAGAGCCGACGCGACGATTTGCGAACAACACAAATAAATGTTATTCCTGTGCCGTTGACGAATTGATCGAGATATTTCCGCAAAGCATTTTGGAGCCGCTTCCGTTGAGCGAGATCTTCCAGAACGATCGACCAATCGAAGTCGATCTCGGCTCAGGTCCTGGTAAATTCCTAATTGAAGCGGCGGAAAAATTTCCCGAGCGAAATTTTCTCGGTGTCGAACGTCTTCTGGGACGAGTTCGGAAAACTTGTCGCGATGGCGTCCGAACCGGGCTCACGAACCTTCGCGTTTTGCGGTCGGAAATAGACTATACCGTCCGGTACATGTTGCCACGAAACTCAGTTTGGCGCTTTCACCTGTACTTTCCCGACCCCTGGCCGAAGCGGAGACATCAAGCGCGCCGGGTCGTTGATGGCGAGTTTTTTAATGCGATTTGTTGCAGTCTGGTTAACGGTGGAGAGCTCTGGGTGAAGACCGATCATCAAGAGTACTTCGGCAAAATCGCGCTCGTGGCGGAACAGTCGCACCTGTGGAGTCCGATGACATGGGCTGAAGAAGGTTATCCGGTCACCGATTTCGAGGAACAGTTTTTGGCGAAACAACTTCCAATTTATCGGCTCAGACTCCGCAAGCGGAGCTCCGACCCGCGGTAACTTTGAATAAGGAGGTCTCCGTCCATTAGAGCCGCCGTAACCGCTCCGTCGCGCCTTAGGCAAAAGCACTTGGGACTTGCTTGCGCGCCGAAGGAATTTGCGGGGATTTGTGCCTTGGAGCCACCTAGAATGAGAACACTGGGCGACAGCCTGACAACGAGCGAGTTTTGTGTGAGACGCTGCCCCTGAAGATGCCCGCAATAGACGACATCGGCGTGATCACACTGCACAGTTGATAATGTCTGTTGGCTCAAATCGGGTAAAATTAAAACTCGGAATTGGCCGAGCCGAACAAGAACCGCCTCGGATGAAATGACTTTGTCTACCTGAAACTCGCTCTTGGCTTGATCGGTGGCTTCTCGCGGGTGTGCGTTGCAAAGAATCAAAGTGTCAAGACGGTTTACGCCTTGGGATTGAAGATACGGCTCGGTGATCGCGCGCCACTGGGACAATCTCCCGGTATTTACAAGGCAATCGTGGCTCTTCAAATGAACGTGGATAACTTGGCCGGACCCTTCGCACAAAACAGTGACGCGGTCAGGCTGTATCAGACTTGATGGAGAAACGTTGATCGAATGACAGGGAACCAGGGCCGCTCCGTGCAGAATCATGAGAATGGCCTTAGCGATCAGCCAGCATGTATTGTTGAGGCAGGCCGCTATCCACCCGGAGAGGCTGCTGAATAGCAACGCGGCGACTCCGAGCAACATCACGGTGGTGGCTAGCGGCACAACCAGGAGGTTCGCGAAGATTGCGACTAACGACACGCGATGCTCTTGAAAAACTAAGATCGGGAGCGTTGCGCACCAGCAGACGATCGAGAGGCTGACGACTTCGCATGTTCGATGGATCGTTCTGTACAGGGTCCGCTGCCAACGCTCCAACAACTGGATCGGTAAGAAGGGGTCGATCTGGAACGGACGAAAGAGTAGCTCGGCAAGTGGCCCAACGGCAGTCATGATGGCGAATACCGCAGCGAATGAGAGTTCGAATCCGGATTGGAACAGTTCTTGAGTGTCGTGGATCAGAATCAGCAAGCCTGACGCGCAAAGAGAATTAATCTTTGCGACCGGCCGTTCCAGCGAAAATCCAATGCTCATGAGGATCGCCATCACCGTCGCCCGGACGGTGGCGGGGTAAAAGCCGGTCACGGCGCAGTACGCAACCACGACCGGAACGATGGACAGAGCGACCCAGCGCCGCGGTAACCGCACGTATCGCAGGCAACTCCAAGCTAGTCCGGCGAAAAGGCTCACCTGAAGCCCGCTTGCTGCGAACAGATGAATCGTCCCCGTATCCCGGAAAAGTTTTTTCAAGTCCGCGCTTGTTTCGGCTCTCCCGCCGAGAATCATTCCCTGTACGGTCTGCGCGACTTCTGGGTCATCTTCGAGCCCATCTTGTAGAACTTGAGCGAGCCTGTGGCGAGCGGCAAGCGCGGCGGCGACAAATGGGTTTCCCTGGCTGTGTGCCGTGACCAGCGCGGGGACGCCACGGAGAGCGCGAAAATTCAAGTAAATGTTTTGGCGCCGTAGATAACTGCCGAAATCAAACTCCCCAGGATTCATCGGGTGTGATGGAATAGAGAACTTTCCCTGGCTGATGATTCGGTCTCCATATGAAAACGGCTCACCGGAAGATTCGGCGAACACTGGAAAGTCGACCCGCCGATTGTCGATGCAGCTCACTCGCGCAAAAAAGCGTTGAGTGGAACGGAGTTGATCGACCTTCGGCTCACTCTTTATCAACAACGTCACGGTGTGCTCAATTGTATCAAAAGTTTCTTCTCGACTCCGCTGGTAGCCCGGATCGGTGGCAACCTGGTTTCCGTGCCAGAACGCGAAAATGAAGAAGGTTACCAAGCAGGTCGGAAGTGTAGACCGAATCTTCAAAGCGATGAGAGCTGTGCAGACGAACCCAGACAGCCAGCCCGGCCAGCATTCCGGTTGCTGGTCCGAGGCGATAACGCCGAGCGATGCCGCCACGAACAGCCCGGCAAACGGCGCTCGCTGCCGGAGTGACCATAGGTTGGTTGATTCTAGATGCGCCAATATACAACACAAGTATATTATGTTTTATAAAATGCAAGTTGCGCATGACCTAGCCCTCCAGTCACCGGCCGCCGGACTGGTCTGTGCACCCGCGCGGTCGCGCGGGTGCGCGCCCCTACCGGCTACAATGTGAATCGAAGCCCGTCGCGCGCGAGGAGCGCCAAAGTTTGCGGTAATTCCTCCCGGGCGGCTTGAATGACTGATTCCTCGTCCGCGAGCAATCCCGGCGCCAGATGAGTCAGTAGGAGTTTTCGCACTTGTCGTGCACCGAGAAATCGGAACAGGTCGCGTGCCGGAAAATGTGCCACCTCGCTTACCAACAGGTCTGCGGGTTCCCTGAGTTGTGACTCCAAATCTATCGGCGAACCAAGGTCACCAGAAAATACCAGGCGAAGCTCAGAATGCTCGATTCGCAGACTGTACGATTTGAATCGCTGGCCTCCAAATTTTGCGGAAAGAGATCGCAGGTGAGTGGTCTCGCGTGGGTAGATTTTCAATCCGAAATCCTCAAAGCATTCCCGCGTCTCCCACGGGATGAAATTCATCCGGAACGGCATAAAAGCGGTTCCGAGATAAATTGCGTCAAGCCATTGTTGCAACGGCATTGAGAGC
>JAFAJU010000614.1 GCA_019236035.1 Verrucomicrobiota bacterium
ATCTTTCCGTCCCGGACCCGGATTTCGTTCACACTATCCATTAACTCGGTCACGAGGTAGAAATGGAACCTGGTGGTTCCAAAAGTCGCGATCCGCCGTTCCGGCGAAAGAATCACTTTGGTGTTATCAATGGCGTACTGAACGTCGTCCTCCGAATGCATAAAGAAAATCTTCGAATTTAATCGGTTTCGCGACGGACACAAACGGCTGTACGCGTTTCTGGCTTCTCATTTCTGTTTTCTGGGGCGCGCTCCAGCGCCGGTAGGGCGAGGACTTCGGCGAGCTCAGTCGAGCCGCTCCCGACTCCGCCCCTCTTCCCCCTTGCTACGTCGGGCTAGCAGGGGCGCCATAGCTCCGCGTCCGCGGAACGGCGGCGGCCGTCCGAGCAGCGGCGCATGATGCAATGTAAGCGAAGCGTCCCGCTTTGCACTCTTCGGAACTAAGCAAACCGAGACGGTTCGCCTACATCGTATCGCGTCACGCTCCGAGCAGCGGCGCGTAGCGGCGCGTGACGATCTAAGGGCAGGACGACGCGTTGCTCCCACGTCGAGAACGGTTAACAACGTCGAATTTTGGCTTTAGCCGTGCGACGCCTGATCGCGAGAGTGCGTCGACGCCAAAACGCCTCTGATGAGAAACCAGAAGCGAGAAATCGGAAACGAAAAGCCTGGCAGGCAACGTGGGACACAAATTTGCCGGGCTTCGCCGCGCTTACTTGGCCCGCTCTTCGATGTACCGGATAACGTCGCCGACCGTTTGGAGCTTCTCGGCATCTTCGTCAGGAACTTCGACCGAAAACTCTTCCTCGAAGGCCATCACGAGTTCTACCGTATCAAGCGAGTCAGCGCCGAGATCCTCAATGAAGGAAGCATTAGGCGTAACTTGCTCAGGATTGACGCCGAGCTGTTCGACGATGATCTCCTTCACCTTTTCTTCGATGGATTTCTCTGACATAAAATGGCGTTTCTTCTCGGTTGTGGTTAAGACGTGCCTACGGTTAATTACGAAGCCCAGTGATGGCAACTAAATTAATTGCATCAAATAGCAATTACTTTCTTTCGGGCTGGCACACGACTACGTCGCCGTTCGGCGTTCGGCGTTCACTGTTCACCGTTCGGCGTTTAGCGTTTGATCGGCGAACGCCAAACGCCGAGCGGTGAACGGGGACGGACTATGCTTTGTTACCAAGGTTTGACACAACCAAAACCCCGTTTCGCCGGTTTAATCTGGACTCGAGCCACTTTTGTGTTGATCTATCACATGGAAACGACAACCTAGACGCCCTTTTCTATTACTTTGCCTGGCGAATGCGCCCAGTGTTTTACTTTTAGGCCTAATTTTGTTACCTCAAACGCGACCATGACGGACCCTCTGCCCTCTTTCGATCTTCGTTTAACGCCCGATTGGCTGAAGGAATCTGAGCCTGCGAATCGCTACGCAGACTACGAGGGCGACGAATCACAGGGCCGTCACCAGCGAGGAAGGCGGGATCGTCGCGACGAACGGCCCCGGCGTCCGAGCGCTCCAAACGATCGCGGTCGGCGGGAACAATCGGATCGAAGGCCCGCCGCGAATAACCGGCCTGTCCAGGCCCCGACCCAGCGCAGCGGCGAAGGGGGTGGCCCGAGGCCGCCACGGACTGATCGGCCACGTTTTCAACGCCGGGAAGAACAGACCGCCCGTCCGGACGTCGAACCAGCGCCGGTTCAGATCGACTTTCTCCCGGAGGAACGCGCTTTTTCGAAGATCATCCAGCAGATCAAGCAAGGCCATGTCGCTTACCCATTGTTCGGGTTGGCCCGGATGTTTTTGGAGCGTCCCGAGCGCCATCGAATCCGCGTGCGTTCCCTTGACAATCACACGATGGTCTACCAACTCGGCGATCATGGACCGGTCGCGATGGATCCAGCTGCTCTGGAACGAAGCGCCTTCAACGAGAATAAAGACGAATTTTACGAGACCCAGATTGTCGAAAAAGAGCCCATTAAAGGAAACTTCACGTCAGTTGCCCGGTGCACCCTTACCGGCAAGATTTTGGGACCTACCAACTATCACGCTTTCCAGCCGGCGCTACGGGCCCTTTACGACCAACGGTTTAGCCGGCGGATGAGCTTCGACGATTATCGGCGCGCCATCGAGATTACGAGTGAGCCACAGATTGTAGAACAATGGAAGGAAGAAGCGCGAAAGGCTATCACGTTCCGAACAAAGGACCAGGAGAATCCTGCCGTTTTTGACAACCTCGCAGCAGTCGAACAGCATTTTCGAACCCATCATCTGCCGGGCCTCGTCCGGCCCTGTCTCGCAACCGAATTGTCGGGCGAGACGGCCCGGCATTTGCCGGATAGAGGGATCATTGCCGCGATCCGAAGGGCCAGGGATCGTGAAAACCGGTTCCCGGCTCAAATCGCAGGGGCCCTGCGGCATGGCCTAAATCAGGCCGGGCTGCACGTCTTCAAGCACAAGAAAAGAATCCTCTATATTTGTACGGTTCGTCCGCAGTTATTCGACCCGAATCAGGCGTCAGTTTCATCCAGCTTGTCCGCTATCCTTTCGACCATTAGATCATATCCGAAGATCTCCCGAAAACAGCTGGCCGAGAAGGTTCTCACCAAGCTGATCGGCGAAAAATCGACTGATGAAGCCAGCCTCGAGTACCAACAGGCGAAAACGGCTTTAGCAACCGATTTGATTTGGCTGGCAAAGGCCGGTCACGTGATCGAATTCGCGGATGGCACACTTGACCTGCCGCTGCCGCCAAAGCCGCCTGAATCTGCAAAAGGGAGCCCGCACCCATCGGCCCAACAGAGCCTCGAGACCGAGAAGACCGGTCACTCTTCCGATGATGAATCGGAACCCGCTCTCCTCGAGGCTGAGGAGGTCCAAACCGACTCTGAGGGAGAACTGAGCCCCGGCGCAGCCGAGGCTGGCGCGCCTGAGAACGCTGAAGAAGAGGCCGTTGCGCACACGGATTCGCCGCCTGAATCCAGCGAGCAGGAAGTCGCCCTGCGACCATCCCTCGAACCAACGGATACCCCAGAGCTCGTGGAAGCGGTGCGAGAGCCGCTGGGAACGTGACACACTCTCGCTGAGCGGATTTGCTTCCGCCTGCAAACTCACCTAATTATTCTCCCATGCGGATCATTCGTTATCTTGCGCAGGAGGGAGACATACGATTTGCGGCCGAACAACCGGATGGTCGTTGTTTCGATGTTCGCGGAGACATTTTCAAAGCCTTCGAAGTCACTGGACATGAATCGAACATGGTCAAACTGCTTGCGCCGCTGGAGCCTCGAGTGATTCTTTGTATCGGACTGAACTATCGGAAACACGCAGAGGAAACCGGGGCTAAGATTCCGGAGTGGCCTGTGCTGTTTTTGAAGAGCCCGAACACGCTGCAAAACCCGGGTGATCCAATCGTTATACCCACAAAACTTCGCAGCAATGAGGTGGATTACGAATGCGAGTTGGCGGTGATCATTGGCCGCGAATGTAAGAACGTGTCAAAGGATCAAGCTCTGGAGTTCGTTTTTGGTTACACCGCAGCTAATGATGTGAGCGCGCGCGACTGGCAAAAACGTTTCAGCGGCGGTCAGTTTTGTCGGGGAAAGAGTTTTGACACGTTTGCGCCGCTTGGCCCAGCGATCCTCACCAGGGACGAGATTCCAAATCCCAATTCCCTTGGGATTGCGACTCGCGTCAACGGGAAAGTTCGCCAGAGCTCAAACACTTCCGACATGCTGTTTGACGTACCGACGCTAGTCGAATTCCTCAGCGGAAGCACTACTCTGTATCCCGGGACGGTGATTCTGACTGGAACGCCCGAGGGCGTGGGTATGGCCATGAACCCGCCTCAATACCTTGCTCCGGGAGATTTCGTGGAAATCGAAATTGATAAAATCGGGGTTCTCAGCAATCCAGTAGTTGCAGAAGAATAGGCGCACTCAGGAGTTACAGGAGTTCAGGAGTCACAGAAGCCGAATGGCTGGGCATCACCGGTTAGATTCGATGGCGCCGGCGTACGCAACAAGAAGCTTGGATACTTCTTCCAGCAGAATCTCCATGTCCGCTGTTGCTCCGTATCCTAGGTCAGTAGTGAGAAGCAGGTAATAGCGACACTCTTCAAGGGAACCCTGTGCGATATTGAGGAATCTAGTCTTGTCACTCACTCCGGCGCTTCTTGAAACCCTCAGCGATGTTTGCGGGAATGGAAATTGCCGCCCGCCGCATTTGGGTCGTAAGACAGTAGATCTCAATTTTGGGAAATCCTGCAGAGAGTTTGTAGACAGCCAGAACAAATCGATGGGCCTTCTGCCACACTATCAAATCCTTAAATGT
>JAFAJU010000059.1 GCA_019236035.1 Verrucomicrobiota bacterium
TGCAAATTGAGAAGGGATTTCCGGACGCTGAGGGCTTCGCCGTTGAGTTCATCAAAGCCACACAAGAATGGTCGAAGTTTTGGGAGAACGATCGGGTCTACCCCCGGCGCGCTCCGTTTACCGTCCCCGCTGCTTCGAAGATCGACAAGTTGCTCAAGATGCATCTGCCGACGCTGTTCGCCGAGATTCAGCTTGCGCCCGGACGCTGGTAATAGGGCGAACGGTGGGTGGCTCGGTTGACCCTCCGAGGATGCCCGCGTCCAAAACCACTCGGGAACATTAGCTGGTTCTAGCGAGAGGGCGTGTGCGTGCATCGCGCAGCTGACCCGATATCGCAAATATTCCAAGTGCAAAACATCTCGACCCCTTCACGACGACGTGGCAATACTGGGAAGGCGAGTAGGTGAACTTGAAGTATGAGTAAGCCCGTTGTCGAAGTTCAGGTCCGTGCGGTGGCTGCGACCAGCGGCGGCTACGCAGTTTTCCTCGGCAACGAGGACAAGGTATTCGTGATGTTCGTCGATCAGAGCGTTGGAACGGCGATCGCGATGTTTATGCAAGGGGCGCAAAAGGAGCGACCGCTAACCCACGATCTGCTGGCGAACATTTTGCGAGCCCTCGGAGCAAAGATCGAAAGGGTGATCGTCAACGATCTCAAGCTGACAACCTATTTTGCGAGACTTGTCCTCAGCGCGGAGAACGAATCCCAACAGAAGAAGATCATCGAGATAGATGCGCGGCCCAGCGACTGTATCGCGATGGCGATTCAGCAGCGCGCCCCGATCTACGTAAGTCTTGATGTTTGGAACGAGGTTGAAGATATGACGGAAGTACTCCGAAAGATGGAGGAAGGCTCGCAGACAGAACAGGACGACCAGGAAGAGGATTCTTAGAAGGCGCCATTAGAAGGCCCCAGGCCAAAATAACGGTAGGGCCAAGGACTTCGGCGAGCTCAGTCGAGCTGTTCACCTTGGCCTACGCTAGAGCCAGGACGCGGCGAAGCGGTGGCTGCGGCCAGGCGAGTTGTTCACCAGCTGCGTGCACATCCAGCGTATCGCCCCGCTCGCGCCTTGAAAAACAGCCAAATGACCTGCGGCGACCTCACCATTAGGCGAGACGGTGCACTAGCCGAGGCGGTAAATGATACGCGCTTTTCCAAGGTCGTACGAAGACATCTCAAGCTTGACCCGATCTCCCGTTGTAAGGCGGATGAATCGCTTCCTCATTTTTCCCGAGATGTGAGCGAGCACGAGATGTTGATTAGCAAGCTCAACGCGGAACATGGTTCCGGGTAGCACAGCGACGATCTTTCCTTCGGTTACAATCGAACTTTCCGTGGGCATAGTAAATTTGAAGCTTTTAGTACACTAGTGAACCAGATTCAAATCGCCATTGAGGAAGGCCTCACCTGGCAATCTGCCGTGCTGCGAATTAGAGCAAACGGAACGCGAGCCTCGGCCGTATCGCCCGAAAAAGCAAGTCAATCCTACCCTGCATACCAGAGGACGGCGCAGAAATGACAGGCTGTTCCGGCGCTGACGAAAAGGTGCCAGATCAAGTGGCTGTAGGGGAGACGCTTCGCCAGGTAAAACGCGATTCCTGAAGTGTAGGCGAGGCCTCCAGATATAATCCAGAGCAATCCATGGAATCCTACATGCAGCCAAAACAGGCGAATGGCGAACAATGCCATCCAGCCCATACAGACGTACCACAAAATCGAGAGCCGTCGGAATTTCAAGCCTCCAAAAACTTTGAAGCCTATGCCGAGGATAGCAAGACACCAGACAACGCCAAAGAGCGTCCAACCCCACGCACCGCGTAGGGCTCCGAGTGCGAAGGGTGTATATGTGCCCGCAATCAGAAGGAAGATTGCCGAGTGATCCAACAGACGGAAGAGACACTTGATCCTGCCTCTTGGCAACGCGTGATAAATTGTCGATGTAAGGTATAGTGTCACCATCGCCGCCGCGAAAACGATCGTGCCGGCCAGACTCAATTCGTTTCGTCGTTGAATTGCGGAACCAACGAGCAGCGGAATCCCGGCGATGATTGCCATCAGCCCGATTCCGGAGCTAAGGCTGTTGGCGATCTCTTCGCCCCAAGATTGCACGCGTACTTCGGGCGGCATTTTTGTCATAGTGGTGGTCCCTCTTGGACGATTGCCTCGGTCGGTCGCAATCGCCGAGGAATCTAAAGCGGCGCATCGGCAAACTCGTGAAAGGCTCGAGCAAAAAAATGTAAAAGAAAACACCGTTGAATTGAAAGCACATTGTTTTTGACAGTGGCCAGGTTTAGCGGCGAAGCCGAGACCGAGCATAGCAATGGCGTAAGGAAGCTTGCGCCGTAAGCCGGCAGTCGGAACAACGAATACGGCAACTGGGACAAAAAGCGACCGGCCCCCTCAGGACCCGGCCTTTACTACCGGGCGTGTCGGCATGGATAGTCTTTTCAACGCCATTTGTGTGTTGGTGACCGCCGCAGTCGCGCTTACGTTTGTTCCAGGCTTTAGGCTTCGGGAGCGCTCTCTGCTTTCGATGCGCGATCAAGGAAGCGCATTGCTTGTGTTCGTTGTTCTTGGGTTGGTCGAAGAAGTCAGCGTTTTGCGCAGCGGCTTGGTGGACGGCGAGCGAATCGTGGCAGTTTGCGCCGCCGGTTTACTGGCAGGCCCTTTGGTCGGAGGGACCGT
>JAFAJU010000171.1 GCA_019236035.1 Verrucomicrobiota bacterium
CTGTTGGACGTCGAAGACGCGGTAGTCGCCGTCAAGGACCAGAAGGGAAAGGTTAAATTACACCAAGCTGTTAATCTAACCGAGCCGAACGCATTCAGCGGTGGCTTTTGGGGAACGCTTATTGGACTAATCTTTTTGAGCCCCGTGCTAGGTTTCGCGATCGGCGTCTCAGTGGGCGCGGCTTCCGACGCACTCACAGAAGTCGGAATCGACGATCATTTCATGAAGGAACTGGCGGCCACGATGACTCCCGGGAGTTCAACCTTATTCGTGCTGGTAAGAAAAGTTACGCCTGACGAGTTGCTCGAAGAATTGAAGGGCACGGGCGGACGGGTCTTGAAGACATCCCTCACCCACGAGGACGCAGCTAAACTACAGGCCGCCTTGAGTGGAGCAAGATAATGTGAACGAGTACCTGACGAAAGCGCCTTGCAGCTGAATGCGCCCTCGTTTCAAACATCCCGCAAGAAGAAGCTGGCCCCAAAAAACACAATTATAAGCAGATCGCCGATGTGCTCGGCATTACCGAGCGCACGATCAAAGCGCATCATGCCCAGCTGATGCAAAAAATGGGGGTGCAATCGGCAGTCCAGTTGGGGCGGGCTGTCGAGTGGCTTGGCGAGTTCTTTCAGGCTGCACCCGCGCTCGATATGGCGCAAGGGCAGAGCAAATGAGGCTGAAACGTTTTGATTAAAATCCAAAAAGTACTCAAATTAGAGCCAAAAGGGCGCGATGGTTCAGATGTGCTCTGGGAAACGGGCAAAGCCGCGTTCCTACATAAAATGCATGCTCCCAAAGAGGCTCTGCACGCGGCCGATGCCACCAGAGAGAATGATGCGGCTAAGCAGGCTGAGGCCGACAAAGAAGAGCCTGGCACGAACAAAATGAAAAGGGCTGGAGGCTACTGGGAAAAATCATCAAAAGCGGAAATTCCGATAAAAACGGCAACGGTGACGAAGGCCAAGGAAACGGCAAAAAGAGGAAACACCACGTCGACATCCAACGAGTTAGCGGCGCCGGTAAAGGAATTCAGTAGTAGAACAGGAATGTGCAGATCAAGAGGATTTCGCGGCGGGATTTAGCCCCGATTACTCTCCGGGATGCGCCTACTTGCCGTACACAACATTTGAGAATAACTCGATTTTATAGCGAGGGCCTCGCTCATTGCACCACTGTTTTGAAGAGTTAGTAGCGAAGTCCAAAAGAGAGCGTCAAGAGGTAGGGGTTGATGTTTTGAACCCCTACATAGAAATGTAGGCCCGAACTCTCATAGCCAGATAGTCACGACGTTTAGGACCTCAGATTTCGACAATACTCGTGCGCAAGATAGTCATTACTACGAGAGGTCACACCTCGTCTGTTTCTGAAAGAGCCAGCAAATCACTTGATCAGACTACTTGTTCGCCAGCCGATTTAGGTAATCGGCGACCTCGGCTTCGTGTCTGGTGAAGAGTCCGACATAGCCGTCAGGACGAACGAGCCATATTCCACCCTCAGTGTAGGGTTCCCGCAGCGAAGCCTCGACCAGCTCGGGATAACGGCTAAGTAGCGATCCCAAGACGGAGGTCTCCTTTGCAAACAACGCAAAACGGGGAGTGTTACCAGAGCCCACCTGAGGTTCATCTTTACGGATTGGTGCGCGTTTTCCGGCCTCCGGCTCGCCATGGACACTGGCGGATTGAACTGTCAGAGGGCTATTCGAGTAGCCGACCGCCAACTCAGAGAGGGCATTTGCCACGGCTTGAGTAACGTGTGCGAAGCCAAACATCAGCGAGGCGACGTGATTTCGAATGGACTGTTTAACCCCACCCTTCAGAACGGCCATGGAGGTAGCCCTTCCGGTCGCCTCGAGAACATGATGCGCCACAGCACTTCGCTCCGCACTGTAGCTGCTTAACAGTGGCTCAGGTTTGCAAAGGCCTCGAGTGACCAATGCTAACTTCCAAGCAAGATTATAAGCATCTTGCATTCCGGTATTCATGCCCTGGCCTCCGGCTGGACTATGGACATGAGCCGCGTCGCCTGCTAAGAAGATGCGACCCGAACGGTAATCGGCGACTTTGCGTTCGTTGATGGTGAATGCGGAAAGCCAAACGGGATCGCTCGCCCGTATTCCACCGGGCCCTCGGGCGTCGAGGATTTGTTGAACTTCCTCCAGGCTTGGCGCAGGACGGTTCCCTTCGCCGATCGGGCCCGACGATTCTCCGACATCGGCAACAACCCGGTATCGGGTTCGTTGTATCGGAAAGAGGGCGAGCATTCCCTCCTTGTGCCAAAAAACGGTGATGCTGGGGTCCCCGACGACACCGCTCAAATGAACGTCGGCGAGAACCCAGTCACTTGGCATGGTTTGACCGTGAAATTCCATTCCCAGCTGGTGGCGAACCGTGCTATGAGCACCGTCGCATCCGATCAGCCAAGAGGCCGAAATGGTTTCTTCGGAGTGATCCTGCCGGACCAACCTGCAGGTCACTCGATCTGGCTCGGACTGGAACTCTTTCAATTTGACCTGCCGCTCTACGTTTAGGCCTAAAGTTGCTAAATGTTCCTCCAGCAGGCGCTCGGTATCGGCCTGCGGAATCATCAATCCGAAATTGTATGGCGAGTCGATACCGGTCAGGTCTACATGGCCGATGTCCTCACGCCCCGAGAGTATCCGAGCTATTCGCACCTTTGAGCCGTTTGAGACAAAGCGCTGCGCCAGTTCGGCACCCATCCGATCCAGCAGTTCGAGGGTGCGAGACCACACGACCAGAGCCTTTGACTTATCGGTTCGTTGAGTATTCTGGTCGATAATGCGGACTGAAAGTCCGTAGCGTGAGAGTTCCGAAGCCATGGTCAGGCCAACTGGCCCTGCTCCGGTCACCAAAACGTCGCAATTCGTATTCATTTGTTTATCGAATGCAATGGTTAGGTTTCGATTGTCTGCTACCACTCGACCCCAGAAAACCGACAGGGACGTTCTGGTGCGCTAGATCCGTTTCAATCAATTCTTCAAAAACCTTCTCTCGTCCAGCGATTAGAACTGGGTGTGTTTAGAACGCCTTCGTCCGTCAACCACGAGAACAGCATCCCGATTGCGACCCTATGCTTCTCGTCGTCGCCAATTCTACCTGACTGCGCTCTGTTCGGATCGAGGCACCTAACGGTCTCTTCGATGGCCGGATCTGGCCAAAGGCAGGCTGAAGCCGCGCGCGCCTATGGCGCAACAGCGGCGTCACAACTTTCTTCCCTCGTGGGCTACGCAGTCACCCTCGCGAGATAAGAAAGCTGCTCCTCGCAGTCGAGTTCTTTTGGATTCGAGGTCGGCATGACCCACATTCAAGGGCCGGCTTCCGTCCTCGACCGATTCTGCTCTTTACCAATCAACTCGGCGTCGATGCGTACTGGCAGGCGCTCGAAAAACTACTCGATGCAAAAGGAGAAATAATATGACCAACACACAACATCGTCTCGTTTCTGGCCCCCGACCCCGAGGTTCGAGCTTATAAGCAACAAACTTCTTGAAGAACGCGCTCTACGCGCTTAACACGCTCGCGCTGCCCCGTGGAGCCGCTCAATCCTACATCGTAGACCGAGATTTATCTTGCTCACACCGCGAAGGCCGCATAGCCTTCATGTCAGCGACGCCCGCTTCGCGCTTTTCAACATCAAGCGGGACATCCCCGAGGAGTGGGAGCATCACCATGAAAAACATGCACGTGGGGTGGATCAGCGATCTGCATCCAGACACCAGCCTCAACTTCCAACTCAATCGATGGATGACTTACGGCGGGCCCCGCTGGGCCGAAGATGTTCGTCCCATCATACCGAAGCTAACCTCCTATGATAGCTGGAAAGAGACATTCATCGACCTCGGAGAGCGTGCACTGACCGGCGGCCGACCATTCCACGCCGCGCTCCACTTCCGCAGCGCGGAATTTTTCATGACGACGGACGATCCACGTAAACAGCCGCTCCGGACGCGCTTGCTTCAGCTTTTGCGCGCGGAGGCCGGCGTCTCAGAGGCTGACCGTCGCTGGGTCCCATGCGACGGAGCACAGCTACCGGCATGGCAATTCGTGGCGCCGCGCTCGAAAGGGACCTTCGTCATCTTCGGTGGGTTCGATTCGTATATCGAGGAGTTCTTCCCGTTCCTTACTCAGATGCGCGATGATGGATGGACCGTCGTCGCCTTCGAAGGTCCGGGCCAAGGGACAGCGCTGGAAGACGGACGAACCATACTGACACCGGACTGGCACCGGCCCGTTGCCGCTGTTCTCGACGCGTTCGGCCTCGACGATGTCACGCTCGTCGGCCTCTCTCTCGGCGGCTGTCTGGTGATACGCGCGGCGGCGTTCGAGCCGCGTGTTCGTCGTGTCATTGCCTGGGACATAATGACGGACCTCTTTGCGTGCACGACGGCAACGTTGCCTCCCGCTCTGCGAGATCTCATCAACAATGCCACCAGCGCCGACACGGAGCGCGATCTTGATGATGCGATCCGTACCGCCCAGACGAAGAGCCCGGTGACCGATTGGTCGATGAAACAGGCGTCACACATATTCGGATGTGGGACACCGCACGAAGTGTTTACCCGGGCGCGGGCCTTCCACACGCGTGACGTTTCGGAGCATGTGCGGCAAGACGTTCTGCTGATGGCGGGCGCGCAAGATCATTATGTGCCGCTGGAACAGGCTTTCGAACAGGCGCGGCTGCTGTCTGCCGCTCGCTCGATGACGCTGCGCATTTTCACGAAGGACGAATACGCACAAATGCACTGCCAGAGCGGAAACTTTCCTTTGGCCATGCGCTTGGCGGAAGACTGGGTGGAAGAGCGCGCACGCGCACCACACTACGCGGGATAGTGGCGAGGTGTCATGAGTCTTGTCTAATCGCGGGTGAAGAAGGAGAAGGTGCCCACCAGAGCGTCGCGTGTCGCGCCGATAACACAACCGGGCCGCCGAAGTCTGCTCTCCGGTCATGCACAACGGCAAACGCTATCGCAGACTGAACGCTCTGGCTCAGAAGGATCACGCACTGCTTCTGGCCGTCAGTCGCGGTGAGTTTATGCTCAGCGCTATTCGCAACGCTGACTTACGCGCATTCTCCACGCCGCTGCAATTCGAATACTATCTGACGCGTGCTCTCGAAGAAGCCTACAAGGTCGGCCAGAAACCGGTCGGCGCGGATATGATCGAAAATGTGCTCGCCAAGGATATTAATGGGCTGGAACCAAGGCTGACCAGGCAAGGTTACAACGCGAAGGTCTTGGCAGAGCTTCTAATCGCACACCGTTACTTTTCCCATACATTGAGCCACGCCAGGGGTAGGCTTCGTCCAACAGTCGAGTAAGTCTCCGCAATCAGCTTACATCGCCATGTCGCATTTGGTAATCCCTTGTGTGTATTAAGGTTTCTGGATTTGGATGACCCCCAAAACTGTGCCTTGTTTAGCTGCTAATTTTTGGGAGCCGAATTCCGACACTGTCTTGCAGCCTCTCTTCCGTGAAATCGTATTCCCCAAGCAGGTTCAGGTGCCGCCAGGCAACCGCTCAGCCGTGTGCCACCGCATCAAGAAGCGCCTGCCGTTGCGCCTCATCTTTGGCGTCTTCCAGCTTCTGCGAAAGATAGAGATAGTTCCAGCAGACGATGCAGTTTTTGATGAGCCGCTTGCAGGCTTCGGCCATCTCCTGGTCTTCTT
>JAFAJU010000199.1 GCA_019236035.1 Verrucomicrobiota bacterium
CTCTCGGCGACGCAGTTTCCTTCAGCTACGGACAGCCAGTGTTCTGTCCGATGGGGACTTCCACCCCACTGTTGGTGCGCACTCTCAGGCGCACTAGCATAGGCTTCCAGCCTGTATTCATATCGCCCCGAAACCACACGCCCGACAGGCAAGATGCGTATGCTACCTTGCTAACGCCCAAACTGGCCGTGCCCCCTATCGGCCAACGAGAATAATCTGACCCTGCGGCTTTGGAGCGCCGCCCGCTTTTTCGATGCTGATGGCAAAAGCATCGACCGATTCGACCGGAACTGTGGGATGGAAACTTGTGCGGATTAGCCCTTCATTCGGGACTGCAAAGACACCGGCGCTGACGGGTTGCGGTTTTTTCGGGTCAATCACCCATAACTGGTAGTCTTTGCCCGGTCCAGGCGGAGACAACTTATCCAATTGAAGTACCCCGCTCCCTTTATCTTTGTCCCAGACAACGACTGCCGTGGCCCCTTTGTATGCCGCGATTTGCGCTTTCAAAGTCGTAATCTTGAGTTCTGCGAGGACATTTCTCTCCCTCATTGAAGCCAATTCCTTTTCGGATTGGGCCAGCGCCTCTTGCGTCTGGGCCAATTTGCTTTCGGACTGAGCGTTCTTCTCGTGAAGCAAAGCGAGCTCTTTGCTTGTCTCCCCGGATTTCTCGCGAAGGGAAATTAAACTCTTCTGCGTGCTCGCCCATTCTACGCCGAGCACTGCACACGCAATGGCCAAACAGGCCGCCAACGCCCAGGGTATAGCCAGCCAAATCATCCTTAACCGAGGGGCCGGCCGGGAGTCTTGCCCTGCTCCACGCTCCATCCGGAGAACTCGTTGAGGGAGTTCAGGGGGTGGAGCCATCGGCGTTGCGGTGTAGGCCAGCGATGCGAACGCTTCCTCCATTTCGTGAGCAAAATCCCGAAGCTCAACGTCGATCGCGATTTCGGCGCTAACTTTGTCCGCGGCGGTTGAGTCCAGCTCGCCAAGGACGTATTGCACCAGCAAATCCTGTTTAGACTCGTCGATCATAGCCCCTCCTTTAAGCAATCTCGAAGTCGGAGAAGACCTCGCCGGATTCGTGCTTTGATCGTGCCCAATGGTGTCGCGAGGCGCTCCGCGATCTGCTCATGCGTCAAACCTCCGAAAAAGGAGAGCTCCAGGGCCTGCCGTTGTTCCGATGGGATCTGCTGCAGAGCGGAGCGGACGAGTGCGCTGCGTTCGCGTACTGAAGGCTGATCGGCTGAGGTCTCATCCTTTTCCTGAAAGAAGGAGCCTTCCGTAGTGACTTTGTCGTGGAGGCGCTCCTGCCGCTGGCGAGTCCGCAACCGATCGATGGCCTTATTGCGGACAATCATGACCGCCCAGGCAAAGGGTGTACTCCGGCTCGAGTCGTATGAGGCCGCCTTGCGCCAGATGTAAGTGAACCCCTCCTGCAGAACATCCTCGGCCTCTTTGGCGTCATTCATCATTCGAAACGCCATTCCGTAGAGCGAAGCGGAAAAGCGCTCGTAAAGCATACCGAACGCAGCTTCATCACCGCCGGCAATTTGGCTGATGAGCCTTGCCTCAAGCTCGCTATCGGGTTCCTGCGCCGGCCTGGTCATATGGTGTGCACGGTCTCGAAGGCGACCTTCTACAGTTGTCGGGGCCGATTTTATGAAATCACTCCAAACAACCGTAGGTCGTATCGTCTGAGCCGCGCTCATAGATCAAGGACCACGAACAGAGTCACAATCAAGCGAATTCCGAAAATCGGAGCATGCCCTCTGAGCCATAGGACAAGCGTAAAATTTTCTCTGGCTACCGCGCCGTAACTGCCCTGGGACAGGGCGGGAGCCTGACAGGTCTGATTGCCGGATCATATGCGCTACCATTTTTTCAGCTCGCGTTCGAGAATGAGGCGCCGGCTCCACTCAACACGGCCCCCTTCCGATAGTACGCCCGTTAGCGAGTCTTAGATGCGCAGACTATCTCAAAGCTAGTACAACAGCGCCTAGAACGATCAGCCCCGCACCGATCCCGTCGCGTATATTCAGTTTTTCTCCAAGGAACGTGATGGCCAGCACCATCGCTATGACGACGCTGAGCTTGTCGATGGGAGCAACCTTGGAAACATCTCCAACCTGCAGCGCACGAAAATAACAAAGCCAGGAAAGGCCCGTCGCGAGGCCGGACAAAATCAGGAATATCCAGGTCTTTTTTTCTATCGACCAGAGTTCGCCACTCCTCGTCGTTACCAATGCGATGAGCCAACTAAAGATTAGGATCACACTCGTGCGGATCGCCGTGGCCAGATTTGAGTTTACGCCAGCAACGCCGATTTTTGCGAGGACGGCGGTCGCCCCGGCAAACAAGGCCGAAAGTACTGCCCAAAACAACCATTGCATAAAGAAAGAGTAAGCTCTGAGATGCTAGCCTGCATCGCTCACAAATTTTTAGAGAATTTGTGAGCGATGCAGGCTCCTTTTACACCGGTTGCGCCGCGCGCCTGGAAATCAGTTTCTGCAATACAATGAAAATCAATAGCAGGCTTCCGATGACAATCTTTGTCCACCAGCTGTTCAGTGTGCCATTGAAGGTGATGATGGTTTGGATCAGGCCGAGAATGAGGATACCCATCAGAGTTCCTGGTACGTAGCCGACTCCCCCGGTCAGCTGCGTTCCGCCGATAACGACCGCAGCAATGGCATCCAGTTCAAGACCGACAAACGACGCCGGATTTCCAGACTGCATATAAAACGTCGAAACGACTCCTCCAAATGCAGAGAAGAATCCGGCGAGTGCATAGGTGGTGATTTTCGTTCGCGCAATCGGCACGCCCATTAAGCGAGCGGAGTTTTCGTTCGATCCGATCGCATAAACATACCGTCCGAATCGGGTGAATCCGGCCACCAAGGATCCTATTACAACTGACCCCAGGAAACACATGGCGGTGAAAGGCAGCACTGCTTTCGGCGCGACCAGGATCGAAAGCTGCGGCAAAACCTCGGCGTAGAAGGGGTGATCGATCCCAATTGATTCAGGGTGGATTACGAAGCCCAGCCCACGCAAACAAAAGAGACCAGCCAGTGTGACCAGAAAAGGTGGCATTTCGAAGAACTGGATCAGGCAGCCCATGACCGCACCGGCAG
>JAFAJU010000251.1 GCA_019236035.1 Verrucomicrobiota bacterium
TGAAATCGACGCGGAACCGCTGACTAGTCTCCGCCAGCAGATTAACGCTGCTACCGAAGCCGCTGGTCTGGGAAAGCTCACTGTCAACGATTTTATTCTGAGAGCCACCGCTATGGCAGCTATGCGCGTACCCTTGGCTAACGCCGCTTTCGATGACGATTCAATAATCCAATTCCCCACGGTTCAACTCGCCTGTGCCGTCGCGGTCGAGGAGGGCCTCGTGACCCCGGTCATCCGTGAAGCCGAGAAGAAGACCATCGGCCAAATCAGCGCCGAGGTTAAGGATCTGGCCGCACGCGCCCGCTCGAAAAAGCTAAAGCCGGAGGAATACCAAGGTGGTACGATCACCGTTTCGAATCTTGGCGCTTACGGGGTGGAACAATTTTTCGCGATCATCAACCCGCCTCAAGCAGTTATCGTTTCGGTCGGCACCATCTTAAAGAAACCAGTCATCAACGCGGCGGGAGAGGTTGTCCCGGGGCAACGTATTATCCTTGGCATCAGCTGTGATCATCGGGTGGTTGATGGGGCTGTCGGCGCCCAGTTTCTCAGCGAACTAAAGAAACTACTCGAGACCCCTGCTCTCATGTTGATCTAACCAAAAGCTGCTAGCCTGCATCGCTCACAAATCTTTAGAGATTTTCGAGCGATGCAGGCTCTGGCAGCGGAATCTACAGTTAGGCCCGGCGCTACCTAACATTTGCTAGGTCAAACTAACATCGCTGCTTCCTCTAACATTCGCACAAAACCTAACACTAGCCTATGAAATATGACCTCATTGTAATCGGTGGCGGACCCGCCGGCTACGTCGGCGCCATTCGCGCTGCTCAGCTTGGTAAGAAGGTTGCTTGCGTTGAGAAGGAGCGGGCCGGGGGCACCTGTCTCAATTGGGGCTGTATTCCGACCAAATCGCTTTTGCGCAACGCCGAGCTTTATCACTTGCTGCAAAAGCGCGCGGCTGATTTCGGTTTCGCTTTCGAAAATCTATCCTATGACTGGGCCAAGGTCATCTCACGAAGCCGGAGTGTTGCTGATAAGCTGGCAGGCGGTGTGGAGTACTTGTTTAAGAAAAACAAGATCGATTACCTGCGTGGTGAAGCCGCGATCGCCGGGCCGGGAAAAGTCACGTACAAAACCAGCGATGGCCAAGAGCTGGTCATCGAAGCAACCCATATTCTCATTGCAACTGGAGCCGTCTCGCGCGACTTACCCGGTCTTTCGACCAATGGTAAGACGGTGGTCAACAGTCATGACGCGATGATTCTGGAAAAGCAACCAAAGCGCCTGATAGTCATTGGAGCAGGGGCCATCGGGGTTGAGTTCGCCTACTTTTTCAACGCGTTCGGCACCGATGTCACGTTGGTTGAAATGTTGCCAAACGTTCTTCCGGTGGAGGACACCGAAATCAGTGTCGCTATTGAAAAATCACTCGCCAAACAGGGAATCAAAATCTTTACAAGCGCCAAGTTCGTCAAAGCAGAAACTTCTGATACTGGCGTCCGGGTCACTATTGAGGGTAAGAAACAGGAGACACTCGAAGGGGACTGTGTTCTTGTGGCCGTCGGCGTAGCGCCACTGCTACCGAAAGGTGCCCAACTTAAGCTCGATAAAAAGGGATACATCGAAGTCAACGATCGTTACGAGACCAACTTGAGCGGTGTCTACGCAGCAGGGGATGTGATCGGACCCCCATGGTTAGCTCACGTAGCGAGCTGGGAGGCCATTCAGGCGGTCGAGGGCATGTTCATCACCAATCGTGAGCCGAAACGCGTAAAAGTTTATCCTGGTTGCACCTATTGCCAGCCTCAGGTCGCTAGTGTCGGCTTGACGGAAAGAGCCGCCAAGGAACAGGGCTTGAAATTCAAAGTGGGCAAGTTTCCGTTCTCAGCCAGCGGTAAAGCGCTGGCGGTTGGCGAACCCGAAGGCTTTGTCAAGCTCATCATCGGCGAACCATACGGCGAAATCCTTGGCGCACACATTATTGGCCCCGAAGCGACCGAGTTAATTGCTGAGCTTGATCTGGCGATGACGCTCGAAGCAACGTTTGAGGAAATTGAAGAGACCATTCACGCGCATCCAACGTTGAGCGAAGCGATCCATGAAGCGACAGGCGCGGCGTTTGGAATGGCGATACACATTTGAGCCGGCGCGGTGTCAACCTTCGCGACCTGTTAACAGGCCTGAGAATCAGCGTTTTGTTTGTGCAGACAAAGATTCTTCATCTTATACGTGTGAACTACTTGCCATAACATCTGTAAGTTGTTCAACGCTAGTGTCTAATATTGATTTTAACCTGTGAATATCTTACGAGGTCGATCCCAAGAGTTACGAACAAAAACGTGGCTGTAGAAGTTGTTCACCATGGTCCACAGATATTGATCGGGAGCCAGTATCGTGATTCACAACCTTGGTGTCGACAAGCCTCAATCACCCAAGATCGAGCAGTGATCCGAACCCAGGGTCGAACAATCGTTTGTATGTCCTGATAGCAAATCCGTCAGTCATACCGGCAATGTAGTCGCACATGACTCGTGCGCGCGCGCGCAGGTCAGGGGTCAAACGGATAATCCGGTCGAAACTTTCCGGCATCAGGCGCAAACCGCACTCGGTTAAATAACTTTCAGAGAATGCCTGAAAAATCGCTTCCAGAATAACCCTGCCTTTGCGCTCCAACTGATGCAGGTGCGAATGATCGAAAACGAGCTCCTGTGACAATCTCTTGTAAAAATCGGCTTCAACGCGGACGGCCGGGTCGATAAACAAGCTGAACCTGTACCGGTTGGTGGTGGCCGACGCTGCAGTTGAGCGCATGGCAAGTGAACAGGAACGTATGAATGCGCCTATCTTTTTGCTGAACCGTGCTTCCGCCTTGCGGTCACGAATCGCTGATAGAACTGTTTCTGCATGCTGCGCCTGGTCCCCTTGAAGGCTCTGCTGTTCGGCCCAGCGCTGGACTCTTTCGAACCGGAGAAATCCGGCATTGATGCTGTCCACCAGGTCATTCAGGCAATAGGCGCTGTCGTCCGCCCAATCCATTATTTCGCACTCGAGGCTCCGGAAATGGTTCGGATCAGGTATTTTGTCCAGATCAATGTCGCCAAGCACGAATGTTCGCAAATACGCCTGTTCATCGTAGATGAACTGATGGAGCGCTCCTGGGTGGTCTCGGAAAAGTCGCTTATACTTTAAAATACCGTCCAGGAATGCTCTGGTGGGATTCATCCCACGCCGCGAATCCACGCCGGGATAAATCGTCTCGGCAATGATCCGGAGGCTCTGCGCATTCCCTTCGAAGCCCCCATACGGCTTCATCAGGTGATGCAGGGTACGTTCTCCAGCGTGACCGAACGGAGAGTGCCCGAGATCGTGGGTGAGGCAAATAGCCTCCACCAGATCGGGATCGATAAAAAAGTCATCGTTCAAAAAAGGCGATGTCTGCTTCAAGAAAGAACAGATAGAACGCCCAATCTGAGCGACTTCGAGCGAGTGGGTTAGCCGTGTTCGGTAAAAGTCGAACTCACCAGAAAGAAAAACCTGGGTCTTGGCTTGCAGTCGGCGGAAGGCCGAGCTGTAGATGATCCGATCTCTGTCTGTTTGAAAAGGCGTTCGATAGTCATCCGGTTCGCGCCGTTCTAGGCACTGAGTGTCAAAGCTGCTATAGAAACTGTTTTGAGTCAGTGGCCTCACAACAAAAGGGCAGCGACGCCTTTTGAAAGCATGAATGCCGTATCGCTTTTGTCACGCGCTTTCAGCGCTAAGACGCTTTTTATTTCGGGGGCTCCGTTTGCGAGCTAGGACGCGACGAAGCGCGTCCCTACC
>JAFAJU010000450.1 GCA_019236035.1 Verrucomicrobiota bacterium
GCGGCGATGACAACCCCGTGGCTCTTTCGGCAGGCGAAATGGTTTTTGGAAACTGGCGAGATCGTTCCGGATCCCTCAATGCAAGAGCGTTGGAGCCACATTCTTTGCCACTGCCGGATGGCAGTTGCCGAAAGTGGCGCCGAAAAACATGCGATGGCGGCTATGCGTGGCCGGCTGATGGCCTATTCGAAAGGTATGCCTGGTGGGCGAAGCCTCCGAGCGGAACTCCAGCAAGTCTCTTCTGTGGCTCACGTGGAAGCGATTTCAATGCGTCACTTGGCGTGGTTGAATTCCGAAAACGCCATCGAGGATGCCCTCGTGTTTGAGGGGGCATCTTGAAATAGGCCTTGTCGTTCTTTGGACCTACGGCGCGGTAGGGCGAGGCGCGGTAGGAGGACGAGGTCCGTCCGAGCCGTCGAGCGTGACGACGAAATCGACAACAAAAGTAAATTTGGTGAAACGGTCTATGTCGAGAACTCGACAATTTACAGCAGAGTTGACCAAAACTTTGGCGCTTGCTTGCCCGATCATGGCTGGGCAGGTCGGCCAGATGTTGATGGGCCTGGTCGACACGCTTATGGTGGGACACGTCGGAACCAGTTCGCTGGCTGCAGCTGCCTTCGCAAATGGCCTTTTCAGTGTGGCCTTTGTCTTCGGCATCGGCGTGCTCGCTTCCGTGGGCGTTCTGGTCTCGCAAGCGCACGGCGCTGGCATGGACGGGCAAAAGCGGGTCATTCTGCGGTCTTCTATCTGGCTTTCAGTACTCGTAGGAGTGGTATTGGCAACCATCCTGACTCTCGTTCAGCCTTGGCTTTCCGTCTTTCGACAACCGGGGGAAGTACTCGCCAAGGCAAGGCCCTTTCTGGCGATTTTGAGCTGGTCGCTAGTCCCCGCTCTGGTTTTCATAAGCTCGAAGACCTTTAGCGAGGCGTTGTCCAGACCGCTTGTACCAATGCTGATTATGTACCTCGGGGTTGGTCTGAACGTGTTCCTCAACTGGATGTTCATTTTCGGCAACTTGGGGGCCCCGGCGCTCGGTCTGGTCGGCGCAGGCTGGGCTACCTTCATCTCGCGAATTGTCACAATGACGGGTACACTTTTGTTTTGCGTGCGCGTGACCAGAAGCGAGTTGTCGGTTTTGTTGCCGAGAGCGCTTAATCTCGCGACGATGCAATCACTCCTGAGAATCGGATTACCGGTTGGTGTCCAATTGCTATCCGAAGTAGGGGCTTTCGCGTTCGCCGCGATTCTGATGGGATGGATCAGCACGACGGCGCTCGCCGCCCACCAGATCGCGATCACCTGTGCTGCGACGACATTTATGTTCCCGCTCGGTATCGCGCAGGCGGTCGGTGTGCGGGTAGGTCAAGCCGTTGGTGCCCGGAATCATAATTTGGTGCGGGTCATTGGTTTTGGCGGAATGGGCCTCTCCGGAGTGATCATGCTGATTTTTGCGCTCGTCTACGCCATGCTCGGATCCGCGATTGCGAACGCATTCAACAGCGATTCTGCCGTAGTCGCTTTGGCCTCGAGTTTGTTGCTCGTGGCCGGCGCATTTCAAATTGCTGATGGTGTCCAGGTGACCGCGATGGGCGGCCTGCGAGGATTGGCCGACGTCCAGACTCCCATGTTCTTGGCATTTGTCTTCTATTGGCTTTGCGCCATTCCAATCGGATACATGGCCGCATTCGTTTTCGGAGTCGGAGCGGTCGGGATCTGGATCGGACTGGCCGCGGGGCTTTTTTTTGCGGCGATAACATTGACAATCAGACTCTGGTGGCTGACTCGGATCGGGAACAAATTCGGTCTCGTTGTTCCGACCGAAGAAGGCAGTTGGTAGGGCGCGCTCCCGCGCCGGTAGGGCGAGGCGGCGGTAGGGCGAGGCTCCGTCCGAGCCGCGGCACGTAGCGCGTTACGGCGTAGCAAGGGGCAACAGGGGCGGAGTCGGGAGCCTCGCCCTACCAGCCCGCCCCGCGTTTGCTTTTGAGCGACGCAGATTCCATATTCGCGCGTGACGCCTGTTAGTGAAGTGAAATACAAGATTGGGAATGAGCGCCTGGTGAAGGTCACCGGAAGCGCGGCGGCGAAGCTTTCGCAATTGTTGCAGCGGCAGGGCCGCCCGCATGGCGCACTCCGGGTAGCCGTCATTGGCGGAGGTTGTTCCGGGTTGCAATATAAGATGGATCTAGTCGAAGGTCCCGCTAACCGGGACATTCTGGTGGAGTCCAATAATGTCCGGGTCGTCGTTGATCCTAAAAGTGCGCTGTTCGTAAGCGGGTCCTTGTTAGACTACAGCGACGACCTCCAAAAGGGAGGATTCAAGGTGACGAATCCAAACGCGGTGGCGCACTGTTCCTGCGGCGAAAGCTTTTCTGCATGATTGACTACTTCGCCCTCCTTGGCGTCGAGCGGAGGCCCGCGATTACTGAAGAAATCCTGAAGGAAGCCTATTTCCGCAAGAGCGAATCGCTCCAATCGGATTCGGCTGAATCGGGCGAGTTGTCTGCCGTCAACGCTGCTTTTCGGACCATCGCTAATCCCGCAACGCGCATTCAACATCTGCTGAAGCTCGAGTTCGGGGATCCCGGCGGAGGCCAAATAGGAGCGGATCTGGGAGAATTATTCGGGTTGATCGTTAAAGTGCTGCAAAACGCCGACCAGGAATTAGGTTCTCTCTCAGCCCAGAGCTCCCCGATCCTCCGCGCCCTGGCCTACCGGAAGCTGGACGGGTTGCGCCAACAACTTGAACAGGTGGAAAGAGAACTGTCACAACGAGAGTCAGGCCTGCTAGCCGAGGTCGCACGGCTCGATCAGAGCTGGCTCGAGGACACTGCGCACACCCGCCAGCCAATCGCCCAAATCGCGCTTGACTTTACCTTTGTTCAGAAGTGGTTGAGTCAGGTACGCGAAAGAAAAATCCGCTTGGAAGAACTCGCTTAGCTTCGGCTTCTATCATCGCAATCAAATCTTTACCGACCTATGAGTGACATCGTTGGGATCGACCTCGGCACAACCAACTCGTTGATCGGTGTGATGGATTCCGGTTTTCCTATCCTGATTGCCGATCGCGATGGATCGAGATTAACGCCGTCGGTGGTTTACCTTCCGGAAACCGGTGAGCCGGTCGTAGGGGCTCCTGCCGACCGGATGCGCGCTTTGATGCCGGAGCGGACTTTGTATTCGGTCAAACGCCTGATCGGTCGCCGGCCGGGAGAGTCGGAGAAGGAAGATTTTCCCTTTGCAGTCAAATCCCTGAGTGGCCGCATGGTTTTAGAGGTCGGTGATCAACTGCTCAAGCCGGAGGAGGTTTCCAGCCTTGTTCTTAAGAAGCTCAAAGTCGATGCCGAAACCAGCCTCGGGCGCGCAGTAGATCGGGCAGTGATTTCCGTTCCCGCTTACTTCAATGACTTGCAGCGACAGGCCACCAAACGCGCAGGGGAACTGGCCGGATTCACGACAGAACGAATTATTAATGAGCCGACCGCGGCCGCGCTGGCCTACGGTTTGGACAGACTGCGTGATCGCTCGAGAGTCGCCGTATACGATCTTGGTGGCGGAACCTTTGATATCTCCATCCTCGAATTGAACGAAGGTATTTTCCGTGTTTTATCCACGAATGGAAACACCCGCCTGGGCGGCGATGATATCGATCGCGAGCTGGTCCGCCTCCTGAAGGAACGCATAACCGGCCGCTATCCAGAGCTCCGTCCGGAACTCGATGACAGGCAGTTTTTTGCTCGGATACGAGAGATAGCGCACACCGCCAAATTGCGGTTGTCGACGGAGGACGCCGTGCAGGTCGAAATTCCATTCCTGTCCGGGAATCGCAGTTTCTCGTACGCCTTGACACGAATGGAGTTAGAGGCGATTGCTCGGCCGATCATCCGCCGCACTCGCTCTCACTGTCTGCGTTCACTCGATGATGCAAAGCTGGATCCGGTTAAACTCGATGAAGTCATCCTCGTCGGCGGTGTTACCCGCATGCCAATCGTTCGCCAGTTTTGCGCTGAAGTCTTTCAGCGCCTCCCGAACATCACTCAAAATCCGGACGAAGCGGTAGCAGTAGGGGCGACGATCCAAGCCGGCATTCTTTCCGGCGTGGTGCAAAACGTTGTCTTGCTCGACGTGACCCCCTTGTCGCTCGGTATCGAGACATTCGGCGGATTGATGAACGTGATAATTCCGCGAAACACCACGATTCCGTGCAAAGCCGGAGAAATGTTCACAAATGCGGTCGCCAACCAGACTTCCATGCAGATTGTCGTTTTGCAGGGTGAGCGCGAACTCGCAAAGGATAACTGGGAGCTTGGCCGGTTCAATCTTGAGTTTGAGCCGGTTCCGAAAGGAATCGCGAGGGTTGGTGTTCAGTTTGAGATTGATGGCGACGGGATCCTGCACGTGCTGGCCCGCGATACCCGGGCCGGCCGGGAGAAGGTTGTTGAGCTGAGCAGCGCCGTGGATGTTTCCGATGAGGCCGTCGAAAAAATGATTGCGGAATCTCTGGATCACGCCTTTGAGGATATGTCCGAACGCGTCTGGACGGAGGCGGTACTCAAAAGCAACGAACTAATTCCGGCCGTCCGCAGCGCATTGACGCTTGTTGGCGACCAGATTACCTCAGACGACCAACGGAAAATTGACCTATTGGTCCTTGAAGTGGAAGCGGCCTTGAAAGGTCATGATTCGCAACGCCTTAAGAAGGCAAATGCAGAGCTTGACGAAGGAACCCAGCATCTGGCGACTTTGCTGATCGATCGGGCGATGAGTGAAGCGGCCAGGCGGAAAAAGTGAGCAGCCTGCATCGCTCACAAATCTTCAGAGATTTGTGAGCGATGCAGGCTAAGCTCGTCGCTTCGGGTTCAAGCGTGTTTTTTGCGGGCTAGCGATTGCTCTGAAACGCTGCGCTCGGGTCGACTCGGGTGTCAAAAGAAAGCCTGGAGGGGACCATGTCGCTGATCGTCCAGCGAGATTTGCCGTTGAAAACCATGATTTGCGTGTAGCCCGTCTCTTTCGGATAAGCTTTTATAACGGTGTCTTTCCAGAAACGGCCGTCGGTCGAAGATTCAACTTGGATGGTGGTTGGGGCGTCGCCGACGTATTGCCCATTGACCTCGATTTGGGCACCTGGGGGTTGGGAGACGATCTGGACGCTCTGTCTGGGTCTTGCGGCGTGAGTGTGTGATGCGCATCCCGAACAGATCAGCGAAACTGTAGGGGTCACGGCCGCAAATAGGATGCAAAAGAGGGAGAAGACCCGATGCATGAGATTTCGCTTATCAAAAAGTAGGGGAGCTCGTCGCGCATTATCTTTCGGATGCGTGTGCGGTAGGGCGAAGCTCCGTCCGAGGCGGGACGCGTAACAACGCTAAAATGACCAAGCGACGCGCCGCTCCCGCGGCTCGGACGGAGCCTCGCCCTACCGAGTCGCAGGCAAATGCCGGCCGTAGGGTTTAGCTTTACGGTAGTGGGCAAAAATGACGTAAAACGCATTTTATCAAAATGTTACGTATCAAATATGCATCGTTTTAAAAAGTGAGTTGACTGGCCGGTTAAATACGTTAAGTTGATGTCAGGTTTCCAGATAATTTTTCTGGGCATTTCGGATTGGTCTCCGTTTAGGAGCGCTCGAACCGGAATGCTGAGAGAAACAAGAAAGTGAGATCCCGCAAGGGCTTCTTTCCGGTTCTCAAGATTAGAACGTTAACTTGAGAAAAACATAAAATGGAAATCGTCAAAGCCGTCAGCGACCTGGGTCTGGTGTTAGGACTTGTCGCGATCGTCATGGCGCCCCGAGTGGTGGCCGCCTATTCGGTTGATCGCCGGCCCAAATAACAACCCGGTCGGGTCAGGCGATTGTGCCGGATCTATTGATCCACGCAAAATGCAAAAACTTAGAACATTTAGAAATTAATTATGGATCCCAGCTGCCTTATTGTTATGACCGTGCTGAATAATGGTATTGCCGATGAGCGAGAAACAGAACATGCGCATCGTATACCTGAGCCGGATTTCGCACCGTTCAATCTTTCGTATTTGCGACGTTTTTCGAACGAATACGAGCAGGAGAAAAATGCATCCAGAAAGTTCGGCGAAAATGTATCGAGTGCTCTTCCAGCCTAACTGCTACGCGCAGGCTTTAGGGCTCTCCTAGCGTCCCCCCAGACAGCCATTTAACCGAGATTCCGAAGTTGAGGGAATCGTGCTCGTGCTCGTCGTTGTGCTAGTGCTCGATCTGTGGGACTTAGGCGCCGAAAAGAGAGTCGATCCTTCGGCAATCATTTTGTTCCATCACTTTGACCGCGAGATACGCGAATTCTCGAGGGCGAGCACGAGCACGACTTCTCGACTTCGGCATTTAGGTTAAACCGAGCCGTGCGGATGCCAGCGACTCTGGGTTAAATCCAGAGCGGCTATTTCAGTAAGCGTTTAATTCTACCTGCCAGAATATCGGCTTGCTCGCGAAAGCCGGCCGGACACGACCAAACACACTCGTAAAATTCTGGCAAAATCATGCAGGCCGCATGGATGTTGCTTTTGCGCGGAAGCTTGGTCAGAAAGCGAATCAGCAGATACCCTCGAATCAGCTTTAGTTTATTCTCCAGATTTGGACCGTAT
>JAFAJU010000464.1 GCA_019236035.1 Verrucomicrobiota bacterium
GTTCTAGGCACTGAGTGTCAAAGCTGCTATAGAAACTGTTCTGAGTCAGTGGCCTCACAACAAAAGGGCAGCGACGCCTTTTGAAAGCATGAATGCCGTATTACTTTTGTCACGCGCTTTCAGCGCTTAGACGGTTTTTATTTCGGGGGCTCCGTTTGCGGTGGTGGCGCGCTCTAGGTCGGTAGGGCGAGGCTCCGCCCGAGCCGTGGGAGGAAGACACCATCTTGGCCTTCGGGTCGCCATGTACCACGGCTACCGGCCCGTTGGAGGGGGAGAAGGCGCCTCGTTTGGACTCGGGCTCGGACTTTCAGCGGGGCTTGCCGAGGGCGACGGCGCTGCTTCCGGGACGAGCGCGGGTTCAGGTGTGGGAGAGGGGACCGGAGCTATTGCTTTTGCCGGGGTCGGCGATGGTGACGGCTTTGCCATGATTTCGTTTCGCCGTTTCAGGATCTGTTCAACGCTCCATTCGGGAACCAGAAAGACCCATTTCTCGAACCGCTTTTCTTTCTCGAGCCGTTGTTTCAAATCGGCATTTTTCTTATCAAATTCTTCGTCCTTCTTCTTCTTATCCTCGGGACTCTCCTTAGGGTCTGGTGTCCGCACGGACGGCAGGTCGGCACTCACACGCAATTGAACAAAACGCGTTTTTTCCGGGGCCTGTTTGCCCACAAGAAGATCGTAGTTAAACCCGTCAAAAGCCTTAATGCGGACCTGAAATGGATCCTTTAGCCCGGTTTCATCAGGTGAAATCGATGCTGGGCGAACATCCGCAAAACCGGGCGTAAAGTTTGCGAGGCTTTGCGCGAATGACTTCTCGAGAATTTCACCGGGCCCTGGGTTCTGCAGAACCCAATCCGCCTTGGGATCATCACGAACGACTTTCCAACCCGGATTATTTGACCAGGCTACCTGCTCGACTTCCTTCAATTCCCCTGGGGTAATAAATGTCTTATCGAGCCACGATCCGATCATAACCGGATCAATGCTGAAAAAGTTCTCAGAGACCAAGTAAACGCGATCTTTAACGGCTGGATTATAAACAAATCTCCCGGCGGCTGCCGCGCCACGGGCATTATCGCTGTGGTCCACGGATTTCCCGATAATCAGGGAGGCTATATTCGCCTCCTTTTCACCTTTCAGATCAATCTCTATTCCTGCATCGTTACCCTGGTTGGGTGCGAGAACCTTCAGGCGCCCGAACTGGGCAGGTCCCACCTGCATCTCCTGGCCGGCTTTCAACCCCCAAAGCGTCTTGATCAGATCGCGAATTTTTTCGAAATCGGCCGGGTAATCGTCTCTTTCCGCGACGCACCAATTGTCACCCTTCTTCTCCAAAGTCAGACTGCTGGTAGCCGACCGGATCTGAATTTTTGTAACATCGTTGACGGCTAAGTTCTGAAAAATCCTGCGATCAGTTTTGGATTCGTTCCATCCGGCGGATCGCGAGAACTGGAAATAGACGCCGGCCAGGCCGACAATAACTGCAACCGCGAGTAAGAGCAGAAATTGGTTTCTCTTCATCGCGCGGCACGTTGATTACGCTTCACGAAGGCCAGCGTCAGCCCGATGAGGGTAACCAGGAGGGGCATCCCGGCGATATCGATCCATTTCACGTCGTTCTGAAGCGAATCGATCTCCTGACGAAGATTCTTGCGGACCTGCTTTAATTCCTGACTGACGGCGGCCTCATTCTCCTGAAACTTCTTGATCTCGGCTTGTTGTTCGGGAGACAAAAGCGTCCGCTGATCGCTTTGCTTGCCGGTTTGGAGAGATGCTAGTTTCTGGCGGGTCTGATTCAGACTGTCCTCGAGCTGATCGATTTTACTTTGATATTTCTCTTCAGCGGCGGCCTCCATTTTGTTCACCACGACAAATGGACGGTTGCCCGAGGAACGACTCCGGATACCAATCAGATCGGAGTCCCCGGCCAGTTGCTCCACACAACTCTGAATGAAATTCAAGTTGCCGTTCGACGGAACAAAAACCGTCTGGGTCAGTACCTGTTGAGTCCGGCCGGCGATCGCATCGTAAGGGAAGTCAGCGTCACCGACTAGAATGACGACTCCCGCGGATTGACCCTCCTTCAGACTCTCGCTTTTTGGTGTTGGTGACGGCGAGGAGGCGGCTCCGGATTCCGGGCTAGGGGAGGGTTCAGGAGAGCCTTTTGGCACAGGTTTACCGTTAGGAAAAGCAGTTTTGAATTTGCCGCTCAAACGTATCGCAATTGGATACGAAATGTTGTCGCTCTTTAGCCCTTTGCGCACAGCGTCCGCGCCTGCCTGGAGCATCGCCGCATCGACCAGGCCTGCCTGGGTCGAGGATTTGACCAGCACATCCTCTTTCAGACCGTCCGCCGGCTTACCCGTGAACACACCGGCAAACGGCAATAAGAGATCATTGATGGCGGCGCCCAACGCGTCTTGTCTGTTGATGCCGTCACTCGTAACTGACAGGATGGTTGGATCCGATTGGACTGCACTCTCGCGCTGCACCTGCGTGGCAAAGGCCGGGTCTGCCAGTACTTTCGTCGCGGAAAACTGAATTCCCCAAGCTGGCAGCAGCTTGTCCAGCGTCGAATCGTATCCGGCTGCGCCTCCGTATGGTCCGGCAGTTTGGGCTTCGACAAAAGAGAAGGGGTCAAGCAGCGCCACCATTTTACCGCCCCGAAGTAAGAATTGGTCGATCGCAAATTGGGCCTGATCGGTGATCCCCTGAGGATGCACGACCAAAAGCACGGAGACATCGTCATCGATCTTATCCGTCGTCATCGGAACATCATGCACCACATAATTTTGCCGGAGCTCGCTCAGGAAAATCCAGGGCTGGGTTGATTGCTGACGCTGCTGCATCATCATCGGAGGGGCCTCGCGACCGGTGACAGGAAGCGCACTCATCACCCCAATGACTGCTTTCTTCGGATTCGCGACGCTGGAAATCGCCCGGGATAAATCGTATTCAAGCAAAGTTTCTCGATCCGGGCTGAGGTACGGGATTGTCGTTTTTGCGTCCAGGCAACTGACCGCTATCCCGAGATAGACTTTATCCGTCAGGTTAACGTCCTGGCCCTCGATCCCATCGAGATTCGCCGAATCTTCCGCGTCTGAATCCGGCTTTGGATCTAACTTAACGACTTTAATTTTGCCATGACCAAATTGTTGGTATTCCTCCAATAGATCTTGTACTTCCTGCGCATAGGTCCGCAGAGGAACCGGCACGGACGCGTTATCCTTACTGAAGTAAAACCGGATGACTACTTCGGTATCGAGCTTGTTGAGGATTTTCTTTGTGCCGTTCGAAAGGGTGTAAAGCCGATTCTCTGTCAGGTCAGATCGTACCTTGAAGAGGCCGCCAAGCAGGTTGATTCCAACGATAATAACCAGGATGGCGATCACCCCGACGACCGAATAGAGTAAAGTATCAAATTTACCTTTCATACAGCTAGGCGCGATGCGCGCGCAGGATCACGCTGGTGGTGAAAAGGAAGAAAACCATAACTGAAAGGAAGAAGAGCAAATCACGGCTATCGATGACGCCGCGCTGAAACCCTTCGTAGTGTGTCATGACGCCGATCCCGGCGAACGCGTCGATTAGCCATGCTGGCGCCCAATTGACCACGATGTCGGTGATCGGCGGCCAGCTGCAAAGTATCAGAAACAAGCAGATCACCACGGACAAAATAAAACTGACGACCTGGTTACGCGTCAGCGAGGAGGTCATACAGGTGATCGCCAGGAAGGCGCCAGCCATCAGAAAGCTGCCGCCATATCCTGACAAAATCCTGCCGAGATCCGGATGCCCAAGGTAGGAGACGGTCAGGACCATTGGGAAGGTCAGTAGCAACGCAATAAGCAGGAACAGCCAGCTGGCCAGGAATTTGCCAAGGATTGCCTGCCAGGGAGTCACCGGCATGGTAAACAAGAGTTCCATCGTCCCGAGCCGTAATTCCTCAGACCAGAGCCGCATCCCGACTGCCGGCACCAGGAACAAGTAAAGCCACGGATGCCAGACGAAAAATGGGAGTAGATCCGCCAGGCCACGTTCAAAAAAACGGCCAACCATGAAAGTAAAAAAACCGGTCAGAAGCAGAAAAATAACGATGAAAACGTAGGCAACAGGTGAGGAGAAATAGGCTCCCAGCTCTCTGCGCGCGATGGTCCAAATGGTTTTCATTGAACAGAAACTCTTTTGGTGTCAGGCAGCGTAATAGACCTGAACACGTCATCTAATCGACCTTCGTCCACGTTGAGATGTTCAACCTGCCATCTTTGTCTCTGTGCCAACTCGAGTACCTCGGGCAACAAATCCCCCTTGGGTTGGAGCCGAGCCGTCACTCGGGAATCAGATTCCGAGATCAGCTCGGATCTTTCGAGAAAACGAAGCTTACCGAGCTCGATCTCGACCGATTGCCAGCTGGCTCCTCGGAGCCCGACAATAATGGTTCCGGCTAATGGCGCCCGGGCTTTCAATTCGTCCGGGGTGCCGTTGGCGACAATTTTCCCTTGATCGATGATGATTGCCCTGGTGCACGCCGCTTCCACTTCCTCGAGAATATGGGTCGAGAAGATGATCGCCTTGTCCCGGCCCATCCGCCGGATCAGGGTTCGGACCTCGTGTTTCTGGTTCGGGTCCAGTCCGTCAGTTGGTTCATCCAGAATCAACACTTCGGGATCATGAATGATAGCCTGTGCTAGGCAGGTCCGGTGACGGTATCCTTTGGAGAGGGTATCGACACTTTGGTGCAACACCGGCTGAAGAAAACAGAGTTGCACAACCCGGTTAATGGCCTTGTTGCCGGCATCGCCAAAAAGCCCGCGCAATTCTGCGCAAAACTTGAGGAAGCCGAGCACCGACATATCGCTGTAGATCGGGGCGTTTTCAGGTAGATAACCGATCCTGCGCCGGCTTTTTAGTGATTCTTCAACGACGTCAAAACCGCAGACCGAGACGTTACCGGCGGACGGCGGGAGATACCCGGTGATCATGCGCATGCTGGTTGATTTGCCGGCGCCGTTTGGTCCAAGAAACCCGAGGACTTCTCCTTTCTGAACTGAGAACGAAATATTGTCGACCGCGAGCTTCGGTCCGAAGCGCTTGGTTAACTTCTCAACGGTGATCATGTTGGGCGTGGGCCACGTGAGTCTGGAGGTTCGAATCGCTATTATGGAAGGAGCTTAGAAAAAGCGCGGCTGCGGCGGTTTGTCAAGGGGGCGCTAAACGACCCCGAGCCGCGGCGCGTGACGCCACCCTGCCCTTTGACGATGTCACGCGCCGCGGCTCGGGCGGAGCCTCGCCCTACGCGCCGCGAGCAACGCCCAAGAAAATTGGATGAATCTTGCGCTCGCGACGGAGGGGACCTAACATTTTGCGGGCACAACAAATCGAGACCAACGATGGGAGCTACCCCCAAAACTGTAGAAGCGCTCTGGCAGCCGCACCCCGACCAGATAAAGAACAGCAATCTGACGCGATTCCAACAATGGTTGTACGACAAGCGCCGCCTGGACCTGAATGATCACCGCGCTCTTTATGATTGGTCAGTGCGCGATCTTGACGCCTTTTGGAGTGCCATTGCCGATTTCTTTGACGTCCGGTTTCACTCGCCCGCAGAGCGAGTCCTGGACCGTGAGCGGGATCAGCTCCGGACGCAATGGTTCCCAGGCGGCACAATCAACTATGCCGAGCACCTGCTTCGATTCGGGCTCAACGAATTTCTGGCGTCCGATAGTCGGCCAGCCGTAGTTTATTGCGCCGAACCAGGGGAGCCGGATAACCGGCAGGAATTGACACGGAGTGAATTGGTTAACCAAGTGGCACAGGTGGCCTCCGTGCTCAGCCGGATCGGGGTGCAACGCGGTGATCGGGTGGCAGGCTACCTCCCGAACCGGATAGAGACTTTGGTCGCCTTTCTGGCCACGGCTAGCCTCGGCGCGATTTGGTCCAACTGCCCGCCGGAGCTTTCAAGTGGGGGTGTACTCGATCGGCTGGCTCAGATCGAACCGAAGGTTTTATTTGCCGTAGCTGGCTATCGGTACGGGGGAAAGCAGCATGATCGGAGAACGGCGCTCGCCGAAGTGGCCGCGGGCTTGCCTTCGCTTGAACAGGTGATTCTGATACCGCAGACTCCTGGCGAAAGCATCCCCGAATTTCGCGGAAAAATTTCAGCGCTAAGCTGGTCTGATCTGATTAGCCCTGGACCGGCGAGGGGGACGCTTTCCTTTCAGGCGGTACCGTTCGATCATCCGCTCTGGATCTTGTATTCTTCGGGAACGACGGGTGTGCCGAAACCGATCGTGCATGGACACGGCGGTATTCTGCTGGAGCATCTGAAGGCGTTATCCCTGCACCTTGATCTCCAGCCTGGAGACAAGTTCTGCTGGTATACAACGGCCGGTTGGATGATGTGGAACTTCCTGATTTCCGGCCTGGCGCTCGGAACCGTCGTCGTGTTGTACGACGGGAGTCCGAAGCATCCGGATTTGCGAGTGCTCTGGAAAATGATCGAGACCGAAAAAATCAATTACTTCGGCACGAGCGCGCCGTTCTTACTGGCTTGTCAAAAAGAAAAACTGGAACCGGGCAAAGAATTCAGGCTGCAAACGTTGCGCTCCATCGGTTCGACTGGTGCGCCACTGCCATCCGACGGATTTCGATGGGTGTACGATCAAGTCGGAGCGAACGTCTGGCTCGGCTCGCTCAGCGGCGGGACGGATGTCTGCACGGCATTCGTTCTTTCGCATCCGTGGCTTCCCGTTTACCCCGGGAGACTGCAATGCCGAGGGTTGGGTGCACCAATTGAGGCCTGGGATGAAAATGGTCGTCGGGTGTGGGATGAGGTCGGGGAACTGGTGCTCACTGCGGCGATGCCATGTATGCCGGTCTGTTTCTGGAATGATCCGGATGGCGCGCGGCTGCGACAAGCCTACTTTGACTATTACCCCGGCGTTTGGCGCCATGGGGATTGGATCGAAATCGACGCCGCTACCGGTCAATGTGTGATTTACGGGCGATCTGATTCAACCCTCAATAGGGGCGGAGTTCGCATGGGCACGAGTGAATTTTACCGGGTGGTAGAATCGGCCCCTGAAATCGTTGGATCACTGGTGATCGACACCACTGGCCTCGGTCAAGGTGGTAAAGAAACTTCGGGTAAACTGCTCCTGTTCGTCGTGTTACGCGAAGCACTTGTTCTTGATGATGCGTTGATCGATCGAATCCGTGCTCGGATCAAAGCAGAGTTGTCGCCGCGTTACCTTCCTGATGCCATCTTCGCTGTTCCGGAGATCCCGCAAACGCTGAATGGAAAGAAATTGGAAGTCCCTGTGAAGCGGATATTCCAGGGCGTTGCAGTAAGCCGATCGGTCAGTCGCGAGGCGATGAGCAACCCGAACTCGCTGGGGCCGTTTTTGGAGCTGGCGGAAATGTATCGCGCGCGCGAGTGATGACAGCGAAAACAGACGCGCATGCTGAATCGACGGGGCGCCGGACACTACTCTCCAGCGTTACCTCGTTCTTCCTGTACGTATTTGAACGAATCACGCCTGATCCGTACATTTTCGCGATAGGACTGACGATCCTTACCGCGTTATTAGCCGCGATATTTGCGCCTAAGGGGTCGGCCGATGTTATTCTTACAGGTTGGTACACCGGACTTTTCAGCATCCTGGCCTTCGCGTTCCAAATGGTGCTGGTTTTAGTGACCGGATATGCCTTGTCTAACTCTCGCCCGGTTAAGAAGTTCCTGGGGAGACTAGCGGGCATTGCCACAACGCCGAAGCGGGCGGTTGTAGTCATTTTGATCACTGTTATGGTGACATCTTTTATCAACTGGGGTTGCGGCCTGGTGGTGGCGGGATTATTGGCCCGCGAGATTGCCAAGCGGATCAGGATAGACTTTGGCTGGCTCGTGGCTGCGGCTTACTCCGGGTGGATGATCTGGGCCAGCGGCCTATCGAGTTCAATTGCATTGGCTCAGGCAACACCAGGCTCGGCCCTTAACATCGTCCAAAAAATCACCGGCAAAGTTTTGCCGCTCAGCGAAACGGTTTTTGCCCCTTTTAACCTTGTCCCAGTGCTGCTGTTGGTGGTTCTGGTTCCGATCCTGTACTGTGCAATCCAACCCGCCGAATCCGACACCGTCACCGCCGACTCCGCCCGGCTGATCGCAGAGGATCAGGTCCGGCCGGTGGTAGCGGATGAGCTGCCGACACTGGCGCGGCGCCTGGAAAAAGCCTGGTTATTGAATCTAATCATTGTTGTCGCCGGTATCGCAGCGCTGGGCATCGGGTGGGCTAAAACCGGATTTGCGCTGGATATCAACTCGGTCATTTTTCTGTTTTTCATTGCGGGCCTGCTATTGCACTGGACGCCGATAGCGTACGTCGAAGCCGTCAACAGTGCGGCGCGGGTCACTGGACCGTTAATTCTCCAGTATCCGCTCTATGGAGGCATTATGGGTGTGATGACGGCGACCGGACTGGCAGATGTCATTTCCAAAGCGTTCGTCGCATTTTCAAGCGCTCATACCCTTCCGTTCTGGAACTTTGTTGCTTCGATGATGATCAGCCTGTTCATTCCCAGCGGAGGCGGACATTGGGCGGTGCAGGGCCCGTTTACAGTGCCGGCGGCTGCTCAGCTTAACGTCTCTCAAGCGGCGACAGCGATGGCGGTCGCAATGGGCGAGCAGGTGACGAACATGATTCAGCCGTTTTGGGCGTTACCGGTCCTGGCGATCGCGGGTATCAGTATGCGGCGAGTGATGGGATTTACGGTCATGAGTTTTTTCGTCGGCGCAATCGTGTTTGGAATGGCGTTGTTGTTTCTGGTCTAGCCAGCCTGCATCGTTCAAAAATCTTTAGAGGATTTATGAGCGATGCAGGCTCGTACGGGACGGCTTGCATTCTGCGGCTCTTTCGGTTTCCAATCCTTCCATGGCTAACGACCGGCTTCCGCGACTCATATTTGCCTCCAGTGAAGAATCTGCCGACATGCTTTATGCGACGAAGCTTTCTGTACCCGACCCGTTTTTGTTTGTGCTGCAGAACG
>JAFAJU010000094.1 GCA_019236035.1 Verrucomicrobiota bacterium
GATATTTTTGAATATGATCCGCTTCTCGCGGGGATGTGGAGTGCGAATGGTCGAGGCCATGGCTACTGATATTTTTCGAGTAATTGTGGGACTTCGTCTTGGGCCACTGCTTCGTAAAAATCATCATTGATCATGCAAACCGGTCCAAATCCGCAACTGGCAAGGCACTCGACGAACTCAATGCTGTATTTTCCGTCTTCACTCTTCAAGATATGAGTGCCATGCCCGTTATGATGCCGATCAATTCTGGCGTGTTTGCAGAAAGTGTCCAGAAGTTCGTAGCTGCCGGCCATGGCGCAGGAAAGCGTGCGGCAGACCCGGATATGATGCTTCCCCGCCGGCTCCCGCCGAAGCATTGGATAGAAAGTCACAAGCTCCAGTACGTTGATCGGTTCGAGACCCAGTTTCCGAGCGATCCACCCGATCGCGTCATCCTGGATATAGCCAAAATGTTCCTGGATAAGGTGGAGTAACGGCAACGCGGCACTTCGCTTGGAAACCGGGTAATGGGTGATCTCTTCGTCTATCCTGGCTTCAAGTTCGGCCGGTATTTCCATCTTCTATTTCTCCTTCAATCTATCGGGCGCATTGATCAGGCGACCGTTCTGGAAGTGGAGAACGACGGTTTCACCGTTCTGACTGTAGTAATAGCGGGTGATAGCCAGCGTCTTCTTCTGTGTTTCCAGTTCCAAATCCACTTTTTCTGTTCTATCAGGATTGCCGAGGATCGACTCGACTTCCTTCTGCGACATGTTGAGCTTCAGTTGCTCCAGATTCCGATTGGCGAACTCTCTTTGGCAGCCGGTTATGGTAAGAATTCCGGCTACCACCAGTATAAGCGTGCACCGTTGCATCGCTATCGGTCGGACTCGCCCATCACGAAATCCAGGCTACCCAGAATTGCGACCACATCACTCATCATATGGCCGGGAAGGATCTTCGGCAGGATGCTCAGATTCACGAACGATGGAGCCCGAATTTTGAGCCGATGCGGTACACCGCCCCCACGGCTGTTGAGGTAGAAACCAAGCTCTCCCTTGGGATTTTCTGCGCTAAAATAGACTTCTCCCGGAGGCGCGTGCACCCCTTCGGTGTAAATGATGAAGTGGTGAATCAACTCTTCCATCTTCATCAGAACTGACGGCTTGTCTGGAGGATAGCTTTTCCGGTCCTGCACCACGATGGGTCCCCCGGGTAACTTCTCGATCGCCTGACGCAGGATCTTGACGCTCTGGCGCATCTCCTCTAAGCGGATCAGGTAGCGATCATAGGCGTCGCCGACGGTTCCGATAGGGATATCAAAATCGTAGTTCTGATAATCGAGGTACGGTCGGGCTTTGCGAACATCGTACTCCACGCCGCTGCCTCGGATGTTCGGCCCGGTTAGGCCGTAGGAGATAGCATCCTCCTTGGAGATCACACCCAAATCTTTGGTGCGATCGACCCAGATACGGTTTCGGGTGAGAAGCTTGTCGGTCTCATTCAATTGCGGCATGAATCCGTCCAGAAACGTTTTGAGCGCCGGGATGAACCCGTCGGGTAGATCACGTGTCATTCCGCCTATTCTGGTGTAGGAGGTTGTGAACCGGGCACCGGTCAGTAACTCGCACAAGTCATAGAGCTTTTCCCGCTCCGTGAACGTGTAAAGAAAAACTGTCATGGCCCCCACATCCATCGCAAAGGCGCCGATACCCAAGAGATGAGCTGATATCCGAGCTATTTCGCAACAGATGACGCGAATCGCTCTACCGCGCGGCGGCAACTCCCAGCCCATCAGTTTTTCCACTGCGAGGGCGTACGCGACATTGTTGGCCAACGGGGCGAGATAATCCAGCCGATCCGTATAAGGAACGAACTGGTTGTACTGCATGTTTTCCGCGATTTTTTCATCGCCGCGATGGAGATAACCCACATCCGGATCGGCTTTAGTAATGATTTCTCCATCCAACTCCAGCAAGATACGCAAAACGCCATGCGTAGCCGGATGGGAAGGTCCCATATTGATCGTGAGTTTCTCACCCAGGAGTTCTGAATCACTGATGGCCTCCAGCGACCTGGCCGATTGAGCTAGCGTATCAGGCGCTTCGATATCGCGAGTGGTAGTTGCCATAGCGAGAAAAGCAGAGCCGTTTTGAACATAAGTTTTTCTCATTTAGGCTCGCAAGCGATTATTTGTGAAATATTTCACAAGCCATTCTGTAGCATGGGCGTCCCGCCCGTGATCTTCGCGGATTCACGGGCGGGACGCCCATGTTACTATGTTCGAGCGTTGCAAGCGGCTCGGGTAGGGCGAGGCTCCGCCCGAGCTGAGCCGCGTGACGTCGCTGCAGTTTCGATTACCTTGTCACAGACTAGCGAGCACCGAAAAGATGGAGACTGTTACGCAAACTAGCGGCGCCAAACCTAAAGTAATCATCATTGGCGGCGGTTTTGGCGGTTTGTATGCCGCCAAAGCATTAGCCAATCAAGCTGTCGAGGTGATCTTGATCGACCGGACCAACCACCACCTCTTTCAACCGCTCCTGTATCAAGTCGCTACTGCAGGGCTGTCTCCGGGCGACATTGCCCAGCCGATTCGCCATATTTTAAAGGACGCACAGAATATTTCAGTCGTCATGGCCGCGGTGGAGGGGATCGATCCAGTCGCGAACGTTGTGCAGACAGCGGCGAGCGAATATCAATATGATTTTCTAATTGTCGCGACCGGCGCCCGACATTCCTATTTTGGGCGCGATGACTGGGAAACCTTCGCACCCGGACTTAAAAGTTTGTCGGATGCTCTTGAATTGCGCCGCCGGATCCTGGGTGCCTTCGAAACCGCCGAAACCGCCGCCAACGCGGAGTCGCTCCAGGCTGCCTTAACCTTTGTGGTGGTTGGCGCCGGTCCAACCGGCGTAGAGATGGCCGGCGCAATTTCGGAACTGGCGAAACGAACTCTCGTGGGTGATTTTCGGCGGATCCGAACGGAACATGCACGCATTATATTGTTGGATGCGGCTCCGAGGGTGCTACCAAGTTTCACCCCTGGCCTTTCGAAGTCGGCACAGAAGCAACTGAAACAAATGGAAGTGGAGGTGAGGGTTGGAACCAAGGTGCTAAGCGTTACCGGCGAAGGGGTCCAACTCGAGAACGAGTTTATTTCTGCGCGAACGGTGATCTGGGCCGCCGGGAACTCGGCTTCCCCTTTAGCCAAACAATTGGGCGGTGAAACCGATCGGCAAGGCCGCATACTGGTGAGTCAGGACCTGAGTGTCCCAGGCCATCCGCAAATCTTTGCAGTAGGGGACATCACGAACTTTTCTTATCAGACCGGCCAACCACTTCCGGGTGTTGCACAGGTTGCCATGCAAATGGGGGCACACGCCGCGCAGAATATCCTGGAACTGGCTCAGGGCAGGCCTTCGAAGCGATTCAAATACCTGAACAAAGGGAACATGGCGACCATCGGTCGAAACAAAGCGGTCGCGGATCTGAACTTTATCCGGTTCGGAGGATTTGTAGCCTGGCTCAGTTGGCTTTCAGTGCACCTGGTATTTCTGGTAGGGCTTCGAAACCGGATTCAGGTTTTCATTCAGTGGATCTGGGCATATTTCACGTATGCGCGGGGTGCCCGGCTGATTTACGGTCCTTTCAGGCCCGCTGTTCCATCCAAAGAGCCGCGTTCGCCGAGCGAGGAAGTCTCGAAATAAGGCCGGTGTTTGCAATGGCAACGATTGATTTTTGTAAGGCGTGTTCGGCTATCTCCAGCGAATTCTGAAATTCATTCGGTTTTCTCATACGATCTTCGCGCTGCCATTTGCTGCGGGATCGATGATCGTAGCGGCCCGAGGTATGCCGAGCGCCAGGATCGTTTTGCTGATCCTCCTCGCTATGGTGTTCGCGCGGACTGCGGCCATGGCGTTTAACCGGGTTGCAGACTGGGAGATTGACAAGGAAAACCCGCGCACCGCCGGGAGGCATAAGTTGGTCTCCAAGCGAGTAGCGTGGTCCCTGGTGTTGGCGCCCTCTGCTGGATTTGTTCTGGTC
>JAFAJU010000219.1 GCA_019236035.1 Verrucomicrobiota bacterium
GAAACATGAAGGCTCTGTCTACCTTCTTGATCTCAAGCTCAATCGACCATTTATTTTGATTTGTGGGAGTATTTACATGGCTTACGAGGCCGCCAGCCCAAATTGGTTCAAATCGTTTTTGATTTCGGTTTATTTGCTGGAGTTGATTGGAGCGTCAGCGATAACTGCGTTGGGTTGTGTTGCCTGTAGAATCCTGAAGGTCGATTGGGGGCCTTCTGCTCCGCTTTGGTTTGGAGGTTACCTAGTCGTCTACAACTTGGACCACCTTTACTCGGATCCGGCGGATAGCCTGAACACGCCGCTGAGGTTTCGTTGGAGCGCAAGGTTACGTCCATTGCGCTTCGTTCTGGTCTGTTTGTCAGCTGCTCTGCTTCTGATCTGGCCGCTGGCCACAGGGCGATGCTGGTTGCTCGTTCCAATAGTTGCAGCCCTCGGTGCTTTTTATTTCTACTCGCGACCGATTCCCTCCACTCGTTTCCGGCTCAAAAATCTTTCATACCTAAAGTCCCTCCTAGCGCCGGGCGTCATCGCTTTCATCCTGGTTCTGTGGCCCGTGCTAGAAACCGGCAGGGCCCTTCAGCAAAAGGAATGGTTGATCTTTTTCTGGATCTTTCTCGTCCTGACAATAAATAGCCTGGTCTTTGACTATCGCGACATATTCGGAGACCGTTTGATCGGAACAAAAACAATCCCAACCCTCCTCGGGCACAAAGGGACTCGTGGACTGCTAGTTCTTTTCGCGGCCGCGCTGGTGCTTACCACAATGGCACTCTCCTGGCTGGGTCTCGCAGGCGTGCTTATGCCTGTTGCGCTTACGGTTGGATGTATAGTGTTGCTGCTGTCGCTTCGTGCCCAGATGCAACCGGCGCTGCTAAGCTTGTTCGCAGACCTTCTGTTATTACTGCCGGCGATTGTGGAATTTCTGCGCTGGTAGGGGCGCGCTCCCGCGCGGCCGGCGTCGCACGTCTCAACGACGTGGACGTGCTTCCCGGGCGGTAGATGCCATGGCTCCGCCCGAGCCGTGGCACGTGACGACCGGAAGGCCAAGACCGCGTCTTATTCCCACGGCTCGGACGGAAGCCTCGCCCTACCGACCGGGAGCGCGCCGATCGGCGAAACTTCAGCACGAGGTCGGAATTCCCTGGGCGATTCGCACAGCATGCGGAACCGCGCCTGCAACAAACCCGAGACAATCCACAGCTCCTTGTGGTTTACCCGGGAGCGCGATTACCAAGGACTGGTCAACGATAGCGCCCAGACATCGAGATAGAATGGCGTTTGGAGTAAGCTTCATTGATTCGCTCCGCATCACTTCTCCGAAGCCTGGCAGCTCGACCCGCATAATTGCCCGGATCGCTTCAGGCGTCAGGTCCCGGGGCGCGGCTCCCGTGCCTCCAGTCGTGAGAATGAGGCCACACCCTTGCGCGGAAAGCGATCGGATCGCATCCTGGATCCGGGTCCTATCGTCGGGAACAATGGCCTCGGCGAGAACCTGCCAACCATACTCGATGGCAGCCTTTTTTACGGCCGGTCCGCCCAGATCGTCGTATAGGCCTTCTGACGCGCGATCAGATATGGTGATTACGCCGACCGTGATTTGGTTCATAGAGCTTCTTTCGTTTTGGAAATGAGGCGAAGACCGGAGACCACCATCGTTTTGTCGATCGCTTTACACATGTCGTAAATTGTTAGCGCAGCGATACTTGCCCCGGTTAAAGCCTCCATTTCGACGCCTGTCTGCGCAGTGGTAGTGACCTGGCATTCGATCCGGATACCGTCATACCGGCTCTCGAAATCGATCTGCGCGTGCTGCAAAGGCAGGGAATGACAGAGAGGAATCAGCTCGTCAGTTCGCTTTACGGCCTGAATCCCCGCGACGCGAGCGGTGGCTAAAACATTCCCTTTTGCCACCTGGTTCGATTCAATTCTCGAGACCGTTTCCGGCTGCAGTGCGATCGTGGCTTCCGCGGCCGCTCTTCGTCTGGACGCGGGCTTGGCAGATACGTCGACCATTCTGGCGGACCCGTCTTCAGAGATGTGAGTCAGTTTGTCCGCCATCCCTCACCCTCCGATGGCGACCATCTTGCGGCCCGGTTGGTAATTGTATCGGAAGTCGTGTTGTTGCGGTTTACGTTCTACCACCTCAAGGAAAAAGCAGCGAAGTTGCTCGTCGCTCGCCCCTTGCCGCATTGGCGTCTTGATATCGAATTCCAGATGGCTCCCCAGACATGGTCTAAGCTTGCCGTCGCAAGTCAGTCTGAGTTTATTGCAGCTTTCACAAAAGTGCAGGTTTGTCATCGCGCCGATGAAGCCAATGCGTTGCTCGGAATCCTCGAATCTGTAGTACAACGCCGGACCATTGGTGCGAAATTCTGGCTCCGGAATTAAGGGTCCGAACTCCGCCTCAATTTTGCGCCGTGCTTCGCCGATCGACCAAAAATTCTGTTCGTCCAAGACATCAGTTGTGCTCACCGGCATCAGCTCAATAAACCGGAGCAGCAAGTCTTCTCTACGCGCAAATCGAATCAGGTCACCGACATCCTCTTCGTTTCGGCCACGCATCAAGACTGCGTTGAGTTTCACTTTTTCGAACCCGGCCGCTTTCGCAGCAGCGATCCCATCCAAGGTTTGTTGAAGAAAATCGCGCCCGGTAATCGCGCGATATTTTTCCGGATCCAGTGTATCGAGGGAAATATTCGCCGTTCGCACACGGAATTTGACTAAGGCCTCTGCAAGGGTCTCGCCGCTTTCCAAGGGTTTTGCCAGAAGCGAGCCATTAGTAGAAACTCCGATGTCGTTGATCCGAGGTAACGCGTTGAGCTGGCGGAAGAGCGTTAGGACGTCTCGCCGGGTGAGTGGCTCACCCCCAGTGAGTCGAACTTTAACAACGCCGAGCTCCGAGGCGATTCGGACGAGCCGAGTGATTTCGTCGTAGTTCAGGACCTCAGAGCGGGGCAACCATTCCTGCAACTCTTGCGGCATACAGTAGATGCAACGCTCGTTGCATCGGTCGGTGATCGATACTCTCAAATAACTGATGTGATGACCGAATCGATCTTCCATGGGAGTGAAATTACGCAGCATGGCCGTTCGCGCAAGACGTTAGCTATCTGAGACTTCCGGGAATGACGCAGGCTCAAGGGCATTGAACACGCGGTAGGCTCGCGTAAGGTCCTGGGAAGTGAAGTACTTACTATGTATCGCAAGGTCTGCCTCGGATTCAGTACTCTTCTTTTAGTCTTCCTGGCAGGTTGTTCTACTGTCCAGAGCCGCATTCAATCCAAT
>JAFAJU010000336.1 GCA_019236035.1 Verrucomicrobiota bacterium
GACCACTTGCTCACTGCCAAATTTTTTTACACCCAGGCGTTTACTAACGCTGTCGCGTCCGTTTTTGACACTACCTTGACCTTTTTTATGAGCCATACTTCAAAACCTCAAACTGTGAACAAGCTTGACGGGAAGACTTTTGCGTCCAGCTCTTCTATTCGTCGCCTATTCATGAGTTAATCGCTTCGATCTTCACCCGCGTCAGTTGGCGGCGATGACCCACGGTCCGATGGTATCCTTTGCGCCGCTTATACTTGAAAGCGATCACCTTTTTGTCTTTGAACTGTTCAATCACTTCACCGACCACCTTCACTCCGGCGATGACCGGATCACCAGCCGTGATGTTCGCTCCATCAGCGAGCAATACCACGTCTCCGAACGTGACCTTCTCTCCCTGTTCCGCCGTGAGTTTGTCAACCGCAATGGTCTCCCCGGGGCTCACCCGATACTGTTTACCTCCAGATCGAATAATTGCGTACGCCATGGTCAATGTCTAATTAGAAAGGCGCAAAAAATGCCATAGCCAGCCCGGTGTGACAAATTATTTTTATGAGGTTGTGGTGCTAGCCCGCAAAAATCACGCGCTGGGAGAATCGACGAGCTCATTGCGGGCTAGAAAGCTCTTAAACAGACGCTGCGCGTCTGTTCAAGAGCCTGTTTTACAATTAAGGATTCGAAACAACGTGTTTTTTCACTCTTCTCTGCAAAAAGCAGCAGAATGGTCCGGCGTAGCCGGAGGCCACCTTCGCTCTACGGGCTACGGCGCGCCCGCAAAGCTGGAAAGGCCGCGCCATCGCGAAGCGACGGCGGGATTCTGCTGCCTGAGCCTGCATCGCTCACAAATCTCTGAAGATTTGTGAGCGATGCAGGCTAACCGAGACGAATTCGCCGCTATTCTCAATTCCTTAAAGCGGTTCTCACAGATGCGAATGGTAGCAACGCACTCCCGCGCCTTACCACGCGCGCATAAGCGCGGACCCAGCCTGCATCGCTCACAAATCTTCAGAGATTTGTGAGCGATGCAGGCTCTGGCAGCAGAATCCTCCGGCTACGCCGGACCATTCTGCTGCTTTTTTGAAGAGAAGACTTTAAAAACAGGTTATTTCGAATCCCTAATTGTAAAGCAGGCTCTTGAACAGACGCGCAGCGTCTGTTTAAGAGCTTTCTAGCCCGCAATGAGCTCGTCGCTTCTTCCAGCGCGTGATTTTTGCGGGCTAGTGTGCCTCGTCTCCTTCGCCTGCGGCGTCTTCCTTTTCGGAAGCCCGGTCGGAGCTGTGCGCAATGGCCACCGGCGAGCACCCCACCTTGGTCAGCCCGTAGGTTAACAGCGCCTTGCTGTCCTCCCAGATGCCGGGTTTATCGGTATGCAAGACCACCGAAATCACTTCGTGACCTTCCCGCAACGCCGAACTGACCAGGACTTGTTGTGCAGCACGCGTAAATCCGGTCTTGAGTCCGTTGCATCCGGCAAAATGTCGAAGCAGACGATTATGATTGCGTAGCTGGTAGACCACGCCTTTCGGCGACTTCCAAGAATAATAAATCGTCGAGACTACCTGGCGAAAGAACGGTTGCTCCATCGCGGCTCGGGCAATAAGCGCGAGATCGTGCGCCGTGGTGTAATGATCGGGTTCATGCAGGCCATTGGGATTTGCAAAATGGCTGTTGGTGGCGCCCAACTCCGACGCGCGCCGGTTCATCTTTTCGGCGAACGCTTCGACTGAACCGGCGTTGTCGCGGGCCAGGGCCATCGCCACATCGTTCGCGCTCTTCAACATTAAACCATACAGGAGCTGGCGGCGGGTATATTGCTCGCCCGGTTTCAGTTCGAGATTGCTCGGCTCTACTTTGGTATCCGATAGCTCGACGGTGACCAGCTTGTCCAGATCCCCGGCTTCAATGACCAACAGTGCCGTCAGGATTTTTGTCGAGCTGGCCGGGTATTGAATTGCGTTCTCGTTCTTTACAAAGAGAAACTCACCCGAGAAGGAATCGATCGCGGCGGCACTTTGCGCGACGACATTTGGTTCTGATTCCACCACCGGCTTTGCCGGCGTTATTTCCACCTCTTTTGAAGCTGCGCCATTGGCGGGAGCCGCTACCAGACACAGCCAAAGGGCAACCAAAGCGGCTGTCGAAAAGGTCAGTTCACGGGTTTTCCATTTATCATCATCCATTTGATCGGTCCTTTTGCTTGAACGATCGCCTCGTATACATCCTCCGTGGCGCCTGAGAAGGGAATAGCGATAGCGTCCGCGAAATAGCCCGGCGCAATCCTGCCCAAGCTACGCTCGAGCTTGAGAGCGCGTGCCGGCCGGATAGTGACCATTTCGAGCAGATCTCGCGCGCTTAGCGTTGGATAAACTTTTTTAGCTGTGCGCATCTCGGAGAAGAGGTCTAGCGAATCGTTGCTCGCCAAACTGTCCGTACCAAGGCAAATATTCAAGCCCCGTTCCATCAGGGCTTCAAGCGGGAAACGCCTGTGGTGCAGGAAATGATGGCTCTTGGGACAATGGACGATCTGCAGGTTTCGCCATTTTGTTCCTCCGAGTAGTTCAAGATCGCGGTCGTCCAGCTCATTCAAGTGAGCCACGATGCAGTCCTGGTTGATCAATCCATTTTCAATCAGATGCCGAAGAGGCGAAGTCGATCCACAGTCGGTCATCGGGCGACCCAACTTTCTTAAGAAATCGTAAAGCTGACCCCGGCCCTCGGCGAACATGTCGTATTCTTCGCGCGACTCAGCCACGTGGGTGGTGATCGGGAGATTCAGCATGCGTGAACATTCCAACGCAATCTCATACATTTTTGCAGATGCCGTGTACGGAGCATGGGGGCTTAACCCAAATCCTCCGAGTCGCTCTCCGTGCTCGGAAAAGAACAACCACGACCCGAATGCGATCTCTTCGATCCAGGGCCGCGGTCGCACATCGATAAGCTCCAGAAAGGACCAGGTCCTGATCGGGGGAGGGGGGAGCAGTGGTAAGTTTTGGGGAGTCGCCACAATGTCCAAGACTGCGGTGACGCCGTTTCTGCGGAGTTCCTGGTGTCCCAGCTGCGTCCCGCGCAGGTAGTCATTATCGGTGAGAGATCTTTTCAACGCATTAATCCGACCGACCCACTGGGAGAAACTGCGCGCGGATAGAATGGCTCCCCGCATCAGAGAGTAATCCAGATGACAATGTGCGTTAATCAGTCCGGGCATTACTACGGCGTGACCGAGGTCCACCACAGAATCGGTGTGGTTTCTCAGGATTTCGCGCGCGGCGCCAATGTCCCGAAAGCGTGATCCGTCAACGGTGAACGCACCGTTGTCAATTGGTGTTCCATCCATCGTGACGAGTGTGCGACAACGATACGCGATCATCGCGAGGACTTCTTGACCGTGGTTCTCGCTGCCGCCACCAGCAGGTTGCAGGCCTCGAGACAGAGAAAGGGGAGAGTAGTACGACTTTGACCGGTCTGGTCAACAGTCGGGTCCGATTTCGAAGCCGGTAGGAAGTCGGGCGGATGGTCCGCCTCGATACCCCACAGGATGGTCCGCAGACACCGGCTGTCTGAGCGACAGGCTTCTTTCACCAGGCTTTGCGCCTGGTCATCGGTGAGTTTTCCGGTAACGCGGTACATCCCGGTTTGCCGGTTGAGAGTTTGCCGGAGGCAGACAGGCTGAGCCTTTCCTTCGCGGAACGCCAACCAGGTGGCAACAGCTCCGGGATAAAAGAAATCGAGCGCCGTCTTCAGGTCGTTGATGTTTGGCAATTCCAGGACCCATCCTCTGGGCAAATTCGGCACTCCCTTGAGCGGTCGGTAGGCTCCGGAGGAATCGTATTTTGCAATCTCTCGGGCATCTTTCGGCGAGCGGTAGATGCGGGCTTGATTCAAAGAATTTCTGTCCGCCCAATGGTAGAGCCGGTACCCGGTCGACGATTCCGCGAATCCGAGTTCTCCCAGAGCGTTATAACCGTCCGTGATGAGACGCGCTAATTCATCCTTGATCATGCGGCTACGTCGCAAAGGTGCCTGCGGTCAAACCGGGCGACGGTGTCGAGAATAACGTCCGCCATCAAAGGCTCTGTGCCGATGGCGCTCGCATAATAAAGTTCTCGGCCATCCATATTATATGGATTCCGGCGAAAAATCTCCTGCTGGCTGGCCGCCGCGGTGCGGTCGGACTCAATTCCAAGCAGAACGGGAATATCCTGGTAGCTGTGCAAACCGTCCGCGATGAAGAAGGGGACGACGACGACGTGCCTTTGAGACGTATTTTTGCGCCAATCCGCGATGAAAGGCGGCTCCTCCATGTACGCCTCCGTAACTTCGGCGTACAACCGTTTCTCCCTGATGACCCTGACCTGCTGTTGAGCGGCTTCGGCGGACTTTTGGTTTAGGCTTGTGCCGTGCCCGACGATCAAGAGACTGGTTTTTTCGCGGGGTACATTTGGAGCCGCGTCCTGTGCGCGCCGCAGTAGCAGATCGACCATCCGCGGGTCATTTCCGACCGGTTCACAATACTTAATTACTTTCCCCGACCGACGAGTGACTGGTCCGGTGAGCTCCAGCTCTCTGGGGATGATCGTTTCTGTGAAGTAACCTTCGCTAATAAAGTTAGGCACGATGTAGATATCGTCGCTTTCGACCATACGTAGAACCTCTCGAAGGCTGGGTTCTTCCTTCCAGAACGCGCAATAGACCTCGGCGAAAAGTTCGCGACGACCAATCTCGTCCGCATGCTGGAAGGTCGGTGCGCTTGAATCCGGGTTCAGCGTTGAGCCATGGCCCACCAGGACAAGGGCGCTCTCCCATTTTTCGACCATGCCCCTAAGTTGGACGCCCCGGCGAAGTTCCTCAAATGGAATTCGTTCGGTCTCGTGCCTGCGTACGGTGTTTTCTGCGGGTTAGCGCGAGGATAGGGGCGCTAGCAAAGTAGCATAGGCTTCCAGCCTGTATTTGAGAATCGCCGCCGCGCCCGACAGGCAGGATGCCTATGCTACTTTGCTGGCGCCCCCCCTGATCCTATTGGGCAGGAACAAGCTCTGGGCCAGGATTCTGGCTGTGAACAGCCGGCCACGCATCTGTCACAAAACCGATCTGAGCGGTTTCGGTGTCGAGAGTGAAAAAAAGTTCTCCAGACTGATGTTCCGACCGGTGCTCTGTTGCAGAACCGTTTTTGGATTCCTCAAAAAATTCGACATTGAATTTTCCGCTCCAGACTTTCCCAGTCCGATCGGTAATTTCCACCATCCAGATATCGACCGCGCGAGATGCCGAAGGATAGCCGCCATTGGTGCACAGCGCTTGTAGTGGCAGTTCTTGTTCGCGTTCGATAAATGCGGCTGTAAGCCAATCTTCCAGATCGGCGTCTTCAATGTATTCCAGGATTTCAGGTATGATCATTTTCGCGGCTATGGTGGTGAGCTAGGCGGATTGTAGCTTATCGGTATCGGGATTTCCATGGCCTGAACGGGTGATTTTATTTGGCTCCTCAGAATGGCTTCTCAGAATGGATCCTCTGCTCCGCTGGGAACACTCAAAACAAGCTAGTGACGGCCGGATCTGGCAGACCCCAGGCTTTCCAACGACTTAGGTACTCAGACCTCGGAAGGCAGACGTACTCGGGATTCGCATTCGCTCGCAGCCAGCGAATCAAGTCCAGCAGCGAGTCTTCTGCCATGGTCGTGCAGCCGGCGGAGGGTCGGGCCGGACCTCGCCGAATGTGGAAAAAGATGGCGCTGCCAAATCCCGGCACCGGCGGATCCGCATTATGTCGAATTTCGACGAGCCAGCGATAGGCGAAATCGCCATGACGCATCTTTTGTTTTTCGAACCAGGGGGGAGGATTTTGCGTGTCGACGGTAACTAGCTGGTTGTAATGGCTGTTGCGAAGATCGTCCACCCAGGCATCGCCTGGTCCGACAGTGTGGAATGGGTAGTTCGCCCCCTGCGGTAGCGATTCGTCGTAGGTGTAGATCGTTCCGATCCGAAAGACCCCGGCGGGAGCTCGGTGGTCGTGCTCTACCTTGATCGGACCTCCCCCTTGCGCATTAATCAGACCTCTGCCCCAGGCCAATCCGAGCTTCCCGAAGAGCACCGGAACCGGTGAACTCGCAGCATGCCAACCGTCGGGAGTTCTATCGAATCGCTGGAGTTGACCCTTCATGCTATCCCAGGTCGGTGCAACGCCAACTATGAGCTGAGTGACTGAGGGACTGATGCGATCTTCCGCGCGGGCCAGTAGCGGAGCGAGAAGGATTAGAACTGCCAGTCGACACATGAGGTCGAAAAGATTTACGCGAACTTTATGCTCTGGCAAGTCCGAGCAGATCCAAAAACACGCTTTGAAACATGCGCACACGGATCGCGCGGGAGCGCGCCCCTGCCGACCACGGTCAAGGCAGAAATCTCCGCCTCTCGTCGGGTGTGGGAAGCCGGCACGAATCACGCCTGCCCCAGATCCGATACCGCGTCGCGGCAACCCCTCGGTAAAGAAGGTTGCGAATCGGCGCCGGACAAAGGTATCCGATCCTCGCCAGCCAGCGGTATCTCGGCAGGCCATCCAGAATACAGAGGATAGCGTTACTCCTTTGGAGCAACTGCCCCCCTTGCGGACTGGGCCGATAAACGAAAATAGAGTCCACATTCGT
>JAFAJU010000608.1 GCA_019236035.1 Verrucomicrobiota bacterium
CTGCGCGGTAAAATCTTTCTTTAACAAGCAGCGGAAGTTACCGGCGTAGCCGGAGATTCCGCGGCCATAGCCTGCAGCGCTCACAAATCTCTGAAGATTTGTGAGCGCTGCAGGCTCGCGACGACCTTGTACTCCATCCGGGATGAGGTTAGCGTGCCTCTTGAAAGAGTTGTCCCAACTAACTGTTCCTGGAATGACGTTTGCCCGGTTATTCAGCTCGCCCGATAGGCCCAGGAGTCGAACGATTGCGCAGTTCGCCGCACTGCTGGACCCGGTTGAAGACGTCGTCCTGGCGCAATTGGCCCACCAATCGCAAATGATCACGCGCCGGTTTTTCGGGCGGACAATGCGCTTATTTGCGCCACTCTACCTCTCTAGCGAGTGCATCAACAACTGTCAGTATTGCGGGTTTTCTCGAGATAACCCGATTTTACGAGTCACCTTGTCTGTGGATGAAGTCGAGGCAGAGGCAAAGTACCTGGTGCAACAGGGCTTCCGCAACGTTCTCCTGGTATCTGGAGAACATCCGAAGTTTGTCTCGAACAGCTATCTTCAGGACGTTGTTCGGCGCTTGGTTACGTTCGTGCCCTCGGTGTCACTTGAGGTTGCTCCCATGGAGGTCGAAGATTACCGGCCGCTGGTGGCGGCCGGCACAGAAGGCCTCGTTGTGTATCAGGAAACCTATGACCGTAACATTTATTCCGAACTCCACACCTCAGGGCCGAAACGGAATTTTAATTGGCGACTGGAGACTCCCGAACGCGCTTACTCAGCCGGATTTCGGCGTATCGGTATAGCTGCCTTGTTCGGACTCGCTGAATGGCGCTCGGAAGCAATCGCCTTGGCTGAACACCTCGAATACCTCCTGAAGAAATGCTGGCGCTCACAGCTTACAGTCAGTTTGCCTCGGATTCGGCCAGCAGCCGGCGAATTCCATCCACGGTTCTCGTTCTCAGACCGCGATCTGCTGCAGGTCTTGTGCGCCCTGCGGATCACGTTTCCTCAGGTCGGCATCGTCCTTAGCACACGCGAAACCGCTGGCTTCAGGGATGTGTTGATGCCTCTTGGTGTCACAATGATGAGCGCGGGAAGTCGCACCGAACCGGGCGGCTACACCGGACAAGGAGCACATTCGCTGCATTTGACGGTGAAGGGTCGCGTGACGCCGACCAATTGCGGCAGTTCCAAGGCGGACGGCCAATTTGAGATCGAAGACAGCCGTTCTCCGAACGAGATCGCCGCAGCGCTCCGCTCACATGGTCTTGAGCCCGTCTGGAAGGATTGGGATTCTGCAATTCTCGCGGTATGAAGCTTACGCTAAACGGAGAACTGCGCGAAGTTGCGCCCATCGCAACCGTTTCGGATCTGCTTGGTTCGTTGCGGCTAACAGAGAAACTTGTCCTCGTTGAACGAAATGGCAACGCTGTACCGCGCGCCGATTTCGCCTTCACCAAACTCGTAGAAGGTGACGCCATCGAGATCGTCCGCCTGTCCGCCGGCGGCTAGCACCGCCGGTAGGGTCGCGCTCCCGCGCGACCGGCGTCGCCCTCTAAAAAGCTTGGAACCGACTCAATGCCGGTCGCGCGGGAGCGCGACCCTACCACATCCGAACCCCGAACCCCGAACCCCGAACCCCAAACTCCAAACCTGGAACCTGAACCTCCCCGCTGTGCCGCGCATCGCTCAAGAGACAGTTGAACAGGTGGCTGCCGCCTCAGACATAGTAGAGATCATCGGCAGCTATTTTCCGCTCAAGCGCGCCGGGACAGAGTTCCGTGCAATCTGCCCGTTTCACCAGGAGAAAACGCCCTCCTTCTTCGTCAGTCCCTCAAAGCAATCCTACTATTGCCACGGCTGCGGGGCTGGAGGCGCGGTCTTCCAGTTCTTGATGCAGTATGAGAATATCGAATTTCCAGAAGCTGTGCGTCGTCTCGCCGCCCGAGCTGGGATTCCGATCATCGAAGATGAAATTGACGCCGGAGAAGAAGCAAAACAGAGCCTGAGAAAACGTTTGCTTCGGCTCCATTTCGAGGCTGCTGCCTGGTTTCACAGTAATTTGCTTCGTACGCAAGCGGCTGCGCATGCCCGGTCTTATTTGAAAGACCGGGGAATCAATATCGAGATAGCAAAACGTTGGCAGATCGGGTACTCGCCGAATGCCTGGGATGCCCTCGTGACCTGGGCCAACCGAGCCGGGTTCACCAAAGAGGAACTTGTCGAGAGCGGGCTGGTTAAGGCCCGCGAAGAGGGGAATCCCCGATCCAATATCTACGATCGATTCCGTGACCGACTGATGTTTCCGATTAGCAACGACATCGGAGAAGTGATCGCATTTAGCGGACGGATCCTGCGTCCCGAGGCGAAGGGTGGGAAATATGTGAACTCACCCGAAACACCGCTTTTTTCGAAAGGGAGTATCCTCTTTGGGCTTAATCAGTCAAAACGGTTTGTCGCCAACGCGCGTCAAGCGATCGTGCTTGAGGGCCAACTGGACCTGATCACGAGCTTTGAAGCTGGAATCCAGAATGTAGTCGCTCCACAAGGCACCGCGTTGACCGAACGGCACGCGGCTTTGCTTCGGCGATTTGCAGATGAAGTTATTCTATTTTTTGATGCGGATTCCGCCGGTCAGAAAGCGGCCGAGCGTGCGCTCGAGATTCTGTTTGGCGCCGGACTCCAGGTCAGGCTCGGCGAATTGCCCACCGGTGAGGATCCGGACTCATTAATCCGCAAGCTCGGTGGTGACGCGTTCCGCGCGCGAGTCGATATCGCAGAGGATTTTTTCGATTTCCAATTGAATAGAAATTTGACCACGGCAGAATCGAAAACAACCGCTGGAAGAGTCGCGTTCGCACGGAAGATGTCACAATATATTGGCGTTGTGCCCGACCCGGTTCTGAGGGAGACGCTCATCAGCCGACTGGCGACTCGACTCACAATTCCGCGCGATGCCCTCCAACAAATGATTCGTTCCCGTGCCAGGCCTTCGCCAGGCAAAACACCCGCAGAGGAAGTTCCTGCAAATTCCCTGCCAATGCTACGGCATGACTTGGCGGTCATTTGTAAAGCCGCTCTCATTGTTCCCGATTTGTTGAACAGAATTCAACAACAGCCTTGGAAGCCCATTCTGCGGCAGGTTGAGGACGCAGAATTGCTATTAAAGATCCTGGAATCGAAGTTGCAGCCGAATGAACCCGCAAGTCTCGCCGGTTTTTTTGCGTCGTTGCCGAGAGCTGAATCCTCCACGCTTACTCTCATTCTAGCGAACAAAGAGTTAAACGAGCTCATGGGTGAGGTTTTCTGGACGCAATTGGCCGCCACCGAGCTCCAACGCAGGAAGCGGCAGCTGGAGAATACCTGTCGACTCACTTCGGACGATCCCGTTGCGCACCAAGAGGCGAATGATGAACTCAAAGAAATCCTTGACCTGGAATCTTGGTTCAAAGATATTTCGCGACTTCCGAGCCGGGAACTGTGAATAAAATTGTCTTTATTCGATAACGTCTTTTTTTCATCCCCCTCTGTCGGACCCCTAGCGCATGCATCTGTAGGTGGATATGGCAAAGTTTACATCTCAAAGTTCGTCCAAATCGAAGACTGCCAATTCGAGGATCGCCAAATCGAAAGCCACCACGGAGGAGAAGAAGCCTAGGAGCCCTAGTCGCAAAATGAAGTCTTCGAAGAGCTCTACGCCGGAGCCCAAAGAAAAAGCGCTCCCAGAACCGTCCCTGGACTCGCATATTTCGGTAGTATCGACGAACGGACACGGTGCGCCCGGGTCGAGACTCACGCCACTCGATCCAGCCTTCGATCTCCAGGAGCGAGTCCGCGACATGGTGAAGCTGGCCAAGGAACAGGGATACGTCACCTACGATGATATCAACGAGGCCTTGCCGGAAAACATGGTTGACCCGGAGGAAATGGAGCAGCTCATCAGCCGGTTGCGGTCGATGGAGGTCGACATCATCGATGCGTCCGAAGTCGATCGCTACAAAGACGGCAAGAAGGACATCGACGACGAGGAGGAAGAAAAGGATCAAAAACTCGATATCCTCGATGACCCGGTGCGGATGTACCTGAAGCAGATGGGACAGGTGCCTCTGTTGACGCGCGAGCAGGAAGTCGAGATTTCAAAACGGATCGAAGATGCCGAATTGATGGTGCAGAGATTTATCAATCGATTTGGCTTTACTTCGAAAGCGCATCTCGACCTGGCTCAGAAACTGATCGAGGGACGCGAAAGGTTCGACCGCGTGATTCTTGATAAGAAGATCGAAAACCGCGAACGCTACATGAAAGGGCTTCCGAAGCTCTGTTCGCATATTGAGCGGGCGAGCACCGACGTCGCCATGCTCTACCGCAAACTGGTAGATGCGCGTGGCGCGGCAAAAGAATCCTCCGTAAAGCTGGAATTTCAGAAGGCGCACAACTCGTTGATGAAGCTCTACGCGAAATTCTACTTCAAGCAGAAGGTCACGGAAGAGTTTGTGCAACTGGCGGACGACTATCTACGAATCCTGAACAATCTGCAGAACGAAATTACTCGCGCGGAGCAAGGAGCAACCAGCGGGCGAGATCGATTACCGGACTTTAAAAATCGTCTGCGCGAACTTGAATACAAACTCTGGCTGAAGCCCGACGATTTTGCAGATCAACATTATGATCTGAGAGATTGGCTCAAAAAGGCGCTCCGGGCGAAAACGGAGATGGTTGAGGCGAACCTCCGCCTGGTGATTTCGATCGCGAAGAAATATACGAATCGCGGTCTGTCGTTTCTCGATCTGATCCAGGAAGGCAACATGGGGCTGATGAAAGCCGTCGAGAAATTCGAGTATAGACGCGGTTACAAGTTCTCTACTTACGCTACCTGGTGGATTCGCCAAGCCATCACCCGATCGATTGCGGATCAAGCTCGCACCATCCGGATCCCGGTCCACATGATCGAAACGATCAACAAGCTGATGCGGGTACAGAAGCAACTGGTCCAGGAATACGGACGCGAACCGACTCCTGAAGAGGTAGCCGAAGAGATCCAGTTACCGGTCGAGCGGGTACGTGCTGTCCTCAAGATGGCCCAGCAACCTATTTCGCTCCAGAGCCCGGTTGGCGACAGCGATGATACCAGCTTTGGGGATTTCATCGAAGATAAGGGAGCTGAGAATCCGAGCGACATGACTGCGATCGTTCTGCTCCGGGAAAAGATTCGAGACGTTCTGGATACTCTGACTGAACGCGAACGCCAGGTGCTCGAACAACGGTTCGGTCTCGTAGACGGGTACAGCCGGACTCTCGAAGAAGTCGGCCGCCAATTT